>NZ_JAUOET010000006.1:0-224181 GCF_031932075.1 Shewanella sp. SP1S2-4 | reverse complement strand
GGCTTGGATCTGGGCGCTGAGCACTGGCGCATCGTTCGTGCCCATGATCGTGACGGTGACGGTGTGGGTGGTGCCGTCGGTGTGGGTGATGGTGACGGAGTCGGTCGCCGTCTCGCCGTTCTTGAGCGCATCAGTGCCGGCGCGGCTGTTGTCCAGCGTGTAGGTCCAGGCGCCGCTGGCATCCATCGCAAAATTGCCAAGCGGGGTGCGCTGCTGCAAGGGCACGAACTCGGCGCTTTCGCCTGTGGCCACCAAATTGCCGCCAGTGACCGCCGACACGTCTTCCTTGACCACGCCCACATCCACACCGCCGATCACGACGCTGTCGCGCTGGCCCTGGATGGTGACGGTGATACTGTGGCTGCTGCCATCGGCGCTGTGCACCGTGAAGGTGTCGGTGGCGGTCTCGGTGCTCATGAGCGCCTGAACCTCGGGCTTGCTGTTGTCCAGCTGGTACTGCCACTGCCCGTCTTCGCTGAGCGTCAGACTGCCGTAGCTGCCGGCCGTGGCCGTCTGGGCGACGAAGTGCGCCTGGCCGTCGTCTGCGTCGGCAATCGTGAGCTGGCCGCTGACGGCTTGGGTGTTGTCCTCGGCGGTGCTGCCCGTGTTCACGCCGGCGATCGTCGGGCCGTCGTTCGTACCGGTAATTGTGATCGTCAGGTTCTGCGTACTGGTGGCGCCCGTGCCATCCGTTACCGTGATCGGAACGACCACGTCCTGCGTCTGGCCCATCGCCAGATGCTGATAGCTCGCGTGGCTGGGGTCGAAGCTGTAGCTGCCGTCGGCATTCAGTGTGAAGCCGTCGACGGCATTGGCGAGGCTGAACGTCTGCGTGTCGCCAGCATCGACATCAGTTGCAAGCATGTGGCCAGTGAGCTCGCTGCCGTCTTCGGTGACGGCCTGTGTTTGCGCCTGAAGCACGGGTGCATCGTTCGTGCCCTGCAGCGTGACCGTGATCGTGTGGGTCGTGCCGTCGGCACTCTGCACCGTCAGGCTGTCCGTCAGGCTGTCGCCCGTCTTGAGCTGCTGAATGGCCACCTGGCTGTTGTCGGCGGTGTAGGTCCACGTGCCTGAGGTATCGAGGCTGAAGTGGCCGAGGCCGTTGCTGCCCGCGATGTCAGTCTGCGCCATGAAATGCGCTTCGCCGCTGTCGACATCGCTGATCGTCAGCTGGCCGTTGGCTTGTAGATGACCGGTGGTGACGGCCGTGTCCTCGGTGACGGTCGCGATGTCCACGCCGCCGATCACCGCGCCATCTGCGGCGCCCGTCACCGTGATCGTGAGGTTTTGCGTGCTGGTCGCACCATCGCGGTCGGTCACAGTGATGGGGATCACCACGTCCTGCGTCTGGCCAGCGGCCAGATGTTGGTAGCTGGCATGACCCGGATCAAAGCTGTAGCTGCCGTCGGCGTTGAGCGTGAAGCCGTCGACTGGCTGGGCGATAGAGAAGGTTTGTGTGTCGCCGGCGTCCACATCAGTGGCGACCATGTGGCCGCTGAGCTGCGTACCGTCTTCGGTCACGGCCTGCGTCTGTGCTTGCAGCACCGGAACGTCGTTCGTGCCCTGCAGCATGACCGTGATCGTGTGGGTCGTGCCGTCGGCGCTGGTGACGATCAAGGTATCGGTGAGGCTGTCACCGGCCTTGAGCTGCTGAATAGCCGCTTGGGTGTTGTTGGCGGTGTAGCTCCAGGCGCCCGCTGCATCAATGCTGAAGTGCCCGTAGCCGGCGCTGCCGGCCACATTCGTCTGCACGGTGAAATGCGCTTCGCCGTTATCGGAGTCGGTGATCGTCAGTTGGCCACTAGCCTGCAGATGACCGCTGGTGACGGCGGCATCCTCAGTGACCGTTCCCACATCCACACCGCCGAACACTGCGCCGTCTGCGGCGCCGGTGACGGTGATGCTGAGGTTTTGCGTGCTGGTGGCGCCAGCGCTGTCGGTTACAGTGATGGGGATCACCACGTCCTGCGTCTGGCCAGCGGCCAGATGTTGGTAGCTGGCATGACCCGGATCAAAGCTGTAGCTGCCGTCGGCGTTGAGCGTGAAGCCGTCGACTGGTTGGGCGATAGAGAAGGTTTGTGTGTCGCCGGCGTCCACATCAGTGGCGACCATGTGGCCGCTGAGCTGCGTACCGTCTTCGGTCACGGCCTGCGTCTGTGCTTGCAGCACAGGAACGTCGTTCGTGCCCTGCAGCATGACGGTGATCGTGTGCGTCGTGCCGTCGGCACTCTGCACCGTCAGGCTGTCCGTCAGGCTGTCGCCCGTCTTGAGCTGCTGAATGGCCACCTGGCTGTTGTCGGCGGTGTAGGTCCACGTGCCTGAGGTATCGAGGCTGAAGTGGCCGAGGCCGTTGCTGCCCGCCACATCGGTCTGCGCGGTGAAGTGCGCTTCGCCACTGTCAACATCGCTGATCGTCAGCTGGCCGCTGGCTTGCAGGTGGCCGCTCTGGACGGACGTATCCTCGCTCACGCTGCCGACGTCCACACCGCCGATCACGGCGCCGTCTGCGGTTCCCGTGACGGTGAGGGTGAGATTTTGGGTGCTGGTCGCGCCGGCGCTATCGGTCACAGTGATGTGGATCACCACGTCCTGCGTCTGGCCAGCGGCCAGATGTTGGTAGCTGGCATGACCCGGATCAAGGCTGTAGCTGCCGTCGGCGTTGAGCGTGAAGCCGTCGACTGGCTGGGCGATAGAGAAGGTTTGTGTGTCGCCGGCGTCCACATCAGTGGCGACCATGTGGCCGCTGAGCTGCGTACCGTCTTCGGTCACGGCCTGCGTCTGTGCTTGCAGCACAGGAACGTCGTTCGTGCCCTGCAGCATGACCGTGATCGTGTGCGTCGTGCCGTCAGCGCTGGTCACTGTCAGCGTGTCGGTCAGGCTCTCGCCTGACTTCAGTTGCTGGATCGCCGTCTGGGTGTTGTCGGCTGTGTAGGTCCAGGCACCTGTTGAATTGAGGCTGAAGTGCCCGTAGCCGGCGCTGCCGGCCACATCGGTCTGCACCGTGAAGTGCTCCTCGCCGCTGTCTACATCGCTGATCGTCAGCTGGCCGTTGGCTTGCAGATGGCCACTCTGGACGGGCAGGTCCTCTGTCACACTGCCGACGTCCACTCCGCCGATCACGGCGCCATCTGCGGCGCCCGTCACCGTGATCGTGAGGTTTTGCGTGCTGGTGGCGCCCGCGTTGTCGGTGACAATGATTGGGATGACAACATCTTGCGTCTGGCCCGCAGCCAGATGTTGGTAGCTGGCATGGCTTGGGTCAAAGCTGTAGCTGCCATCGGCATTCAGGGTGAAACCGTCCACAGGCTGGGCGATGCTGAAGGTTTGCGTGTCACTGGCGTCCACATCGGTTGCAATCATTTTGCCGGTCAGCTGTGTGCCATCTTCGGTGACTGCTTGTGTTTGCGCCGCGAGTACTGGCGCGTCGTTTTTGCCGTTGATGGTCACGGTCACGGTATGGCTAGTGCCGTCCGTGCTGCTGATGGTGAAGGTGTCGGTAAGTGTTTCACTAGCCTTCAGTTGCTGGATCGCGGCCTGTGTGTTGTCGGCGCTGTAGGTCCAGGCGCCAGTGCTGTTCAGGCTGAAGTGTCCGTAGCCGCTGCTGCCGGCCACATCCGTTTGGGCGGTGAAGCGGGCTTGTCCGGCATCGGAGTCGGTGATCGTCAGTTGGCCACTAGCCTGCAGATGACCGCTGGTGACGGCTGTGTCCTCGGTGACTGTGCCTTTGTCGGTACCCGCAATGACGGCGCCATCATCACGGCCAGCAACGGTGACACTGACCGTGTGCATGGTGCCGTCGGCGCTGGAGACGGTGAAGCTGTCGGTAACGGTCTCGCCGCTCTTAAGCGCTTGGACGGCGGCCTTGCTGTTGTCCAGCAGGTACTGCCAATGCCCGCCCTCGTTCAGCGTTAGACTACCGTAACTGCCTGTCGTGGCAGTCTGGGCGATGAAATGTGCCTGGCCGTCGTCCACATCGGCGATGGTGAGCCGGCCAGTCACAGCTTGGCTGTTGTCTTCGGCCGTGCCGCCGGTGTTCACACCGCCGATGGTTGGGCCGTCGTTGCTGCCGGTGACTGTGATGGTGAGATTTTGTGTGCTAGTTGCTCCGGCGCTATCAGTTACAGTGACCGGAATAATCACATCTTGCGTCTGGCCCGCGGCCAGATGTTGGTAGCTGGCATGGCTTGGGTCAAAGCTGTAGCTGCCGTCGGCATTCAGCGTGAAGCCGTCGACGGCGTTGACAAGGCTGAAGGTTTGCGTGTCGCCCGCGTCAACATCGGTGGCAATCATTTTGCCACTGAGTTGTGTGCCGTCTTCCGTTACACTTTGCGTTTGCCCAACTAGCACGGGCGCGTCATTGCTGCCCTGTATCGTGACGGTCACGGTGTGGCTAGTGCCGTCAACACTGCTGACTGTGAAGGTATCGGTGAGGCTCTCGCCAGTATTGAGTTGCTGAACGGCAGTCTGCGTGTTGTCGGCGTTGTAAGTCCATACCCCTGAGGAATTAAGGCTAAAGTGTCCGTAGCCGTTGCTGCCAACCACATCGGTTAGTGCAGTGAACTGGGCTTGGTCAGCATCGGGGTCGGTAATGGTGAGTGTGCCATGTGCCTGTAATTGCCCATGCTGGGCAGATTGATCTTCGATAAGCGTTGCGGTGACGGTTCCACCGATAATCGCTTTATCATCAGCACCTTTGATCAGAATCGTGATCTTTTGGCTTGTTCCATCCAATGCTTGTACAAACAGGGTGTCAGTTAAGGATTCACCATGCTTGAGAGCTTGTATGCTGGGATTGTTGTTGTCTGCTGTGTAGGTCCAATGGCCATGGGTGTTGATGGATAATATGCCGAATTGACCTTGGAGTTGTTCGGCTGCAAATCCTGCTCGCCCGGTATCGGGATTGCTTACCCAGAGTTGACCGTCTGTATGGAGTTGTCCTTGAGAAAGGCGTTTGTCTTCAAACACCCTCATTACTGATGTGCCCATAATCACAGAGTGATCATCGGTACCATGAATGGTGATGGAGATGGTTTGCTGTGTGCCATCTTGGGTTTGTACCACAAGGGTGTCAGTGATGGATTCTCCGGTTTTGAGTGCTTGAATTGCCGTCTGCGAGTTATCTGCGGTGTAGGTCCAGTGGCCTAATTCATCAATGATGAGGGTACCAAACTGACCATATTGCTCTGTAGCTGTAAATAAGTGTGGTCCGTGGTCGTTATCTGTGATGGTAAGGTTGCCATCGGCCCTAAGCATGCCTTGATAAGTGTCACTATCTTCAGTGAGTGAGGCCGAGGTTGTGCCTGATATTTCGGCCTTATCATCAGTTCCATTAATCGTGATTGTAATGTTTTGCCCAGTACCATCGGCGCTGTGGATAGTAAAAGTATCAGTAAGATGCTCACCCGATTTAAGGCTTTGAACGGTGGCCAGTGAGTTATCGGCGCTGTAGATCCAATGGCCGTTTACATCGATCGTAAGATAGCCAAATTGTCCCTGCAATGAACCTGCCGAAAAATGGGCTTGATCCTTATCTGGATCTTGGATGCTTAATTGACCTGATACCGTTAATTGGCCGTTGAGAGCCTGAGTATCTTCCGTCACTAAACCCGTCATATCACCTTTAATGATGGCGGTATTATCAGCCCCATTCACTTGAATGCTGACTTGCTGGCTAACAGGATGGCCTGATTGATCTGTTGCGGTGACGATAAAGGTTTCCGTCACTTGTTGGCCAGAGACTAGAGCAAGCGTGGCGTTTGCATGGTTATTTAGTTGGTATTGCCATTGGCCCGTGAGTGGATTGATGCTCAGTTGGCCATATTGACCTTGTCCATCAAGCACAGCCCAAGTGATTACATCGTTATGATCGGGATCGACACTGCGTAGTTGCCCCATCACTGTCTGCAAGGAGTCCGCCGAATTAATACTGGCGAGGTGCGATCCTAAAATTTGGGGCAGATCGTTACTGCCTTCGACATCGATGATGATGACAGTGTTTACTTGTTCGCCATTGGGGCTGCTGACGGTAATCGTAAATTGTTCGGTTTGATGCTCACCTTCGGCTAATGCATCAGTGTTAAGTGCATTATTATCGAGTTGGTAATGCCATTCGCCCGTTGTTGGATCGATATCAAGGTGACCAAATTGACCTTGATGTTCTGCGACCGTCCATTGGAGTGGGGTTACTATTCCCCCATGGGCGTGCAGTTTTCCAGAGGCACTCGCGACTGGGGCATCTTCTTTAACCGATTGATGGCCGGCTTGTTCGTCAATGGTGAGTGGGGTGTGCTGTTCAGTGCTAATGATTGGGGGGCGCACAATTTGAGTTAATGTGGTTCTTGCCATTGATACCGTTAATACTGCCGGTTCAATCTGCTGCTTAACATGTCCAATTTCAGGGAGTTGGCTGAGGGTAACAAGGGGCAATTGTGTGTCGTCAAAGTGTGGACCTTGCCCTAAATGGGTTGATTCACTCGAACCATAATCTTGGAACTTAGGGGCATTTTGGGTTTGCGTTTCATCCGCTTGCTGTGGCATCTCTGACAAGGTTTTTTCCGAGTCTGTGCTAGAGCTAGCTGACTGGGCTGTTACATGGCGGTTATCAATGTCTACGGTAGCGGGTTGCGAATCAGGCTTTTGCTCTGTCGATTCTTCGGTATTAACAAGCTGCGTTGCTGCGTGCGAGGGTAAGCGCCAAGACTTGCTTGCCACAATATCTGGGCTTGCAGTGCTTTGGACTTCACTCCCTCTAAATTCCTTTGCCTTGAGCTTGGCGACATCTTTATCAAGCTTTTTAGCGGCAATTTCAGATTTTTTGGCGAGTTTTGCTGAAATGCGACTTTTTCGTTTTGCGGTTGAGAGCGTTAATGGTTTTTTTTGGCTCATAGTTCGTGCTCCCTAGCGTTCACCAAAGGCTTCAGTCACATTGGTAAATACGGGTTTCCACAGGTATTGAAAGACGGTTTTATCCCCTGTGACAATATCCGCTTCGCCAGTCATACCGGGGATCAGCTCTAGCTTATCGGGTTGATCGCCAAAGTAGGGCTTGTCAATCGAGATTTGTACTTTATAAAAAACGCCGCCTTTTTCATCTGCATCTGTGCTTGGGGAGATGCGTTTGACGATACCATCAAGTGCCCCATAGCGACTGTAATCAAAGGCATCAATTTTTATGCGCGCGTTTTGTCCCACACTGACAAAGCCAATGTCCCGAGGGGAGAGTTTGGCCTCAAGTAGGGCTGTTGGCGTGGTGGGAACAATCACCGCAACTGTGCCACCTGGTTGAATCACACTCCCTGATGAGGTGTTTGGAATGGACTGGATGATGCCATCAACAGGGGAGGTAATGGTGTTTTGTTGCACCTGCAAATCGGAGGATTTTAAACGTGCGGTAATCCCTAATAATTCAGCTTGTGCATCAGTGCGAGCTTCACCAACCTCTTTTAGCAATGTGGCTTGTTTTTGCTCCAACTGCCGTTGAAGATTTTCAATATCCCGTGCCAATACCTGTTGTTTACCTTCCATACTTTTTAGTTCACGTATGTAGGAGTCTAATTTTTGTTGCGATTCCAGCATAGTGAGCTTAGAGATAGCCTGAGATTCTTTGATGGAATCCATCATATTGATGGTTTGTTGGGCTGAATTGATTTGATGTTTCAGTGGCGGAATTTCTTGATCAAGACTTGCCAACTCAGCTTTCGATTTGGCGATTTCCGCGAGGGAAGATTGAATGATGGCTTGTTTTTCGGTATTCATCCGTTCGAGATCACTAATATGCCCTTTCACAAGATTGGGATGACTTTCAAGGTAGCGAGCAAAGTTGGCCTCTCTGGATTCGATAAAAGCACTGTAACGCTCAATTTTGAGCACCAGATTAGCTTGTTTACTTTCCAGCTCTTCAGCGGCAGCTTGGCTATCGATGGCGATAAAGTTGGCGAGGACATCGCCTTTTTTCACTAAATCCCCCTCAGAGACCAAGATAGAGGCTATGGTTCCCCCTGAAAAACTCTGAATCACTTGTTGATGTCCAAGGGGGATAACCTGACCTTTCGCTTTGGCAATTTCTTCAATATTAGTGAACAGTGACCACACAAACATAATGAACACTGAACCCGCAATAAAGTAGGTGATTTGTTTGATGATGCGCTTTTCTGCTGGTGCTTCAATGGCTTGACTGAACTCGTGTTCTGGCAAAGAACGATGGTTAAGTTGACGATCATTCATTGTGTGTTGTCTCCATGCTAGCCACTGATTGGTTGCCATTGTCTACATTAGGTTTGTTTGGGATAGGACCAGCATAAACCACTGACCCTTTATCTAAGATAACGACCTTATCCGCGTGTTGGATCAGTTCTTGATCATGGCTAGTAAATAAAATAGTCGTTTTCCCTTTTAACTTGGTTAAGGTTTCGATAAAGGTTTTTTTCGCAAAAGGATTGCGGTTGGCTATGGGTTCATCCATGACAAGTAAAGGCGATTTTTTTAATAGGGCCCGAGCTAGGCTGATATAACCACTCCCAATCACCGAAAACATATTGGCTCCCTGAGCGGATAAACTGCGATTTAAATCGCCACCGAGCACCTCTTTTAAAGCGTCTCCACCTGCTTCATACAATGCTTGACACAACTCATCATCGGTGGCATCGGGTTTAGCCAGCCGTAAGTTATCTGCTAACGAGCCCGGTAGTAGTTCGGTGTGGGTCGGGCTGAATGCGGCCCATTGGCGTAAAGCTTCGGGGTCGAATTGTTTCAGGTTTTTACCATCTAAAGTGACAAAGCCTGCTTGGGTATCAATTACGCCTATGGCTGTCAGCAATAAGGTGCTTTTACCATTGCCATTAGGGCCGATAATGGCGACGGTTTCTCCTGCTTCAACATCAAATGTGACGCCAGAGAGTGCAGGTTCAGCTTCAGCACTGTAACGAAAGGTGACATGTTTAAAGTTGAGCGCGGGTGCTTTATTTAGGTTAGGTCCATCGAGGCGGAGTTGATTAAATTCGGTCGTCACCTCCATAAAACGGTCAAACTGGGTGACAGTACTGGTTATCATGTTAATTTTAGACGCCGAAGAAAATGCTAATTGGGCGGGGCCTGTGATGCGCCAAATCAACATACCACAGGCGATTAAAGCGCCGGGTGATATACTTTGATTTAACACTAAAAAAATGCCACAAAACACGGTAACTAGGGCTGTCATCAGCCCCATGGCATGGGCAACTGCCGCTGTCAGCCCATTACGTTTGGTATATAAAAATTGTTGTCGGCAGTGCTCACGGCAACGACGGATAAAATCTGCGTACCAGCCTTCGGTTTCCCCTGCGGTTTTCAGCTCTAATACATTTTTAGCTAGTTCATTGAGACTGTTTTGATAGTCATTACTGATGGTTGGGCTGGCGGCTTGGGTAAAACGGTTTAGGGCTTTCATCACTAGGTAAAACAGAATCAGCATACAAAATGGTACTAATACCAGCCAACCACTGAGAACTGTGATGGCAATAAGCGCCACGATCGTAAAGGGCAAATCAATCAGCCCACCTCCGCTAGGGCCTGACAATAATCCTCTCACCTTTTCTGCATTACGAAGTCGTGCTAAATGATTCGATAATCCAACTCGGGATAACATCATCAACGGCATACTGAGGAGTTGATTAAAGGATACGGCTGAGAGATCCCTTGCCAATTTATTGCTTGCTCTGGCCAGTACTTTGGCTCGCAGCATTCGGCTATAAATAAAAATGCTTAAGGCAAGCAATGCACCTATTGCGATCCCAGGTAAAATTTCGGGGGCTTGTCCTCCAATGACTCTGTCGTATACCGCCATGGTAAAAAGCGGTATCGCTAATCCGGTCAAGCTGGCGACGAGGCTTAACAAAAAAACGGGTTTGAACCACTTTTTTTGCTGCTTAAACTGGCTTGCAAAGCGACTCCTTTTTTGATTGGAAGAAGGTAGGCTATTAATAATAAAAACTTTTCCATCAGTGGGGAGTGTGAGTGGTTGCCATTGATGGTGTGGGCCTAAATACTCAAAGGTGTGCTGGCTTCTGCGGCCTATTTGCGGTTCGCCCTCTTCGGGTAGGATCAGGAACGGGTAAATTGTATGGCTGAGTACCTCGGGATCAAGAGATCGTAAATCGGCAACAACATGATGTTTTTTAAATAAGATATACAAATCTAAGTAACTCGCATCATCGACTAACGCACTGCGTTCAATATTCTTGGCTTGGGCATTAAGTCCGAGTTGATTAAATAGTGTGACTAGTTGGGATTTTAAGTTTGGGACAGACTGGGTTTGGCTATGCATTGTTAAAGTTCCCCATTTGACATCATGGTTGCATCCCCTTGAGATGAAATATGGATGCGATAGTCACTGATCGCTGCAATTTCCGTAAAATAGGAGGCCACAATCAGGGTGATGTGGTTTTTGAGTTCGAGTAACAAAGCAAGTAGACGTTGCTGAGAGTCTGCATCGAGGGAGACCATAGGCTCGTCGAGTAAGAGTATCGAAGGGGATTGGGCAAGCGCTCTGACAATGGCGATGAGCTTTATGGCACCCTTATTGAGCATTTGGCTGTCATTATTACCCACTAAGGTTTGATAGCCCGCAGGCAACTGCGCAATCGTGGCAGATAAGCCCAGTTTGTCAGCGAGAACCATGGCATAGGCTTCCCGCTCATGGCGAAAGAGAGTCAGGTTATCCAAGATGGAACCTGCAAATAACGTTGCCCATGGCGACACATAACTAATGGATTGGCGATACTCCAGCGGGTCATGTTCAGTTAATGGGATAGAATCAATCTTGATGGCACCTTCAGTCACCTGATGATATCCGCCCACGGTACTTAACAATAAACTGGCATGTGTGAGTGGGTTTGAGGTTACAGTGACCAGGCTACCCGCGGGGATTGTCAGGTTAATGTGCTTAAGCTTTGCCCCTGTTTGTTGTGCAGATACTTGATCAAATTGAATGGGGCCTGAGGGTAATTTTTGATGGTAAATCTTATTACCATTTAAGGATTCTGGAGGGGAGGCTATGATTTCGTTAACATCTTGCATTGCAGATTGCGCGGTAACAAACTTCGCTTTTAAACTGCCAATGGCACTTAAGGGCGCTACGGCTCGGCCTGCAAGGATTGAGCATGCGGCTAATCCCCCCGTTGTTAGATCGCCATTTAAGACTTCAAAACAGCCAATCAGTACCAGTGCTAGTGTGGTGGCCTGTGAAGCCCCCTGGATCCATTCTTGTAACTTGGATGATAGCCAATCAACCTCATTTTGCTGCGCTAATCTTTGGTAGTTGATTTTTTTGTAGGCAGAGGTAATTCGGGATTCCAAGGCTAGGGCCTTTGCCGTTGTTAAGCCTGATAACACTAAAATGAGTAAGCGGGTTCGTTCATCTTCACTTATGGCGAGTTCTCGGGTGGCGATGGCGAGTTTTTTGCCGATTTGCCACACTCCAACGCCTGCTATACCCCAAACTAGTATGGGGATAAAGACTAATGGCCCGCCAATATAGGCTACCAAGGCTAAAAATATGATAACAAAAGGGAAATCCATTAATGCGACTGCTGCTTGCCCAGAGTAAATCTCACGCATGGTCGCGATACTCGTAATTCCGTGGAGTATTTTGCCTGCCCCTAATTGCTCAACATGGTGATAATCCGCCTTCATTAGCCGGTCGACAAATTGAGTGGTGGTTTGTAGCTCATAGTTTGAAGCATTGAGGGCAAGCAACCAACTACGTATATAGCGCAGCAGCAGTTCCAGAAGTATCGCTATCCCAACGCCAATCGCTAATACACTGGCTGTGCCATAGGCCTCATTGGGTAAAATCCGATCATAGATTTGCAGCATAGTGAATGGTAATGCCAGTGACAGTACATTAATGAGCGTGGATGAAAGCAAAAGCTCGGTAAATGATTTGTGCTGTGCCAATAGACGTAAAGATTCGATCATGTTTCACACACCTTATATACGTTACATTTATCACGAAAATCAAAAAGCGCATTAACATCACAGTTAACATTATCATTAACAATTTATAGTGTATATCACCAAACAAATGAATTTTATTGCTTATTTAGTTTAACTTTTAATGTGTTCACTCTGTTTTGTCGTTAACATTATGTTTGCTTTATGTTGGTGGTCGATGTGGTGTTTTAGTGGTGTTAGACAACGTAATCATTATTTAGGGTGACAGTCGGGTATGAATAAACCATGTTCAAAATAAAGTACTTCATCATTTTTCTCGTCGTATTTGCACTCGGATTGGTGCTGGTGAAGGGCGTGGATCGCATCATTGCTAATAGCGTTATCGCGCGTGATTCGGAGATGCTCGCAAGTAAATTTCAGATGTATATTACTGAATCAGCTGAACAACTACTTGAAATGCCTCGCTTAGAGCCTAGTGTGATTTGCTCTGCAGAATTAGAAAGTCTATTGAAACAGAAAGCCTTTGACTCCAGCTTTGTCCGCTGGTTGGCCATTTACAAAGATAATCAGGTGCTCTGTCAGTCTGGCGTAATACCCCATGATTTAACTGCATTGAAAGCCCATAAGGTGAGAGAGAATTTAAGTATTGCGGTGGCAAGCCATAATACTCAGACAAGTCACGAATTATTTTTAATACGTCACATGGAGGGGATTGATTACATTGCCAGTATCACTCCCCTTAGGCCGAGGTATTTTGTTCCTGTGGATTGCGAGCGATGTCTTGAGTACAAGGTGAGCTTAGATTCAGATCCTTATATTGAGTTTGGGTTTGATAATTTTGCTGATGAACCTGTGGTTTACCATGTCGTTCAAGAGCAAAATCCCTACTACCATGCGACCTTTGAGCTATCAGGTAATCGTGTTTTCCTTGAACAATATTCACAGCTCGGTTGGCGGGTCAGTGTAGCAACCGGGATTGTCTTAGGTTTGTTGGCGTGTTTAGTGTATTGGCGTTGGAACAACCATCAAATTTCCCTTGATAGTCAAATAAAACGGGGCATTCAGCGGGGGGAGTTTATTCCCTATTATCAGCCTATTGTCGATAGTAGTACGGGAATGCCTGTGGGGGCAGAAGTGTTGGTGCGCTGGCTTCGGCATGATAATCGGATGATCCCACCCAATCAGTTTATTCCCTTTGCTGAAGCGAGGGGACACATTCTTCCCATGACGACGAGTATGTTGAACAAGGTCATTAATGATATTCAACTGCTAGGGGGGCAATGCCCGCCGTTATTTTTTAGTATCAACATTGTGCCTGCTCATCTTGAAAATGATGATTTTTATCATCAATTACAAAAAATTGTCGAATCAGGAATACTGGGGCATCACAGGTTATCCTTGGAAATCACCGAGCGACTACCGATCAAAGATATGATGTTAGCTCGCCAGACACTCGATAAGATTTATGCGCTAGGTATTGACCTTAAGTTGGATGACGCAGGTACGGGCTATGGTTGTTTTAGTTATGTTCAACACCTTGGGATCAGTACATTGAAGATAGATAAGATGTTTGTCGATACCATTGGTCAATCCCATAATTTTAATGGCAAAACCTTAGATGCCATTATCTCGTTTGCAAACGAGTCTAAGTTGCATGTTATTGCGGAGGGGGTGGAGACGGTTGAACAGCAAGGGTATTTAGGTGAATTAGGAGTTAAACTTATCCAAGGTTACTATTATTCTAAGCCTTTGGCTGCGGAAGATTTTTTCAAGTTTACTCTTGCTTAGTGCTCGAAAATTATCGTCATGCGATGCGTAAATTCATCTTGTTATCATCGCAAAGTGCAAGTTTGAGGTTAATTCCTTTTGTCGATTGCATTTACCGCTCACTTAACGCGTGTTGAGGTTAGGTTGTGAGATAAAAAAAGAGAGCTTAGCCGACGGGATACTAAGCTCTCAAAGGTTTGCAGGGGAGCGATACTCGCCTTGGCCTCGATTAGGCTTTAGGCGAGTCAATAGGGTTATTGCTTATGTTTAGGGCCTTGTTTGTTTTTCATTGGGTCGCCTTGATACCCCAAGGCTTGCCAATCAAGTCGTGTGCCTTTGTTATGGCAGTCGTTACAATTTAATGCTTGCTCCTTAGGTGATACCATGTGGTTGATACGCCACCACATTTCGGTGGCTGCAAAGTCATATTCACCACTGTATTTGATGCCTTTTTCCAACATGGTTGGATTGGCTTCCATACCCAGTTTCGCAGCTAAATTCCAGTCAAACTCGCTCCAATATCCGCCTTTGCCATAGGTTTTTGGGGTGATAAAGATATTGAGTTTCTTGTCGTAAATTTGCTTACCAGTATGCACTTTAAAGGGATAGATTTTGGCTTTGGCATCGTTAATATCACCCATTGGGTAGGTGAGTTTAGTGACGACATTCGGGTCCATCTTGTCTCCCGCCATATAGGCATTGGCGGTGCCGTTGTACCAAGCGTACTGGGGCTTAACCATTTTCTCCCATACAAAGTCACCCTTTTTCTTCTGATAGGTGTGTTTACCATATTGATCTACGGTTTCAGGCTTATCATCCCCTGCGGTTGACCAATCCCACTGCATCTTGGTGGGTTCATTCTTAGCGAAGAAGGGAATATGGCAGGTTTGGCAAGCCACGGTTGCGGTATGGGTATTGAGCTTTTTATTGCTGTGCGGCGCGCTATCGTGGCAGTTTTCACAACCTATATGGTCGATACCGCCTGGTGACACGCCCATGGCATTACCCGAAATTTGATGTTTTTCAGTGGTATGGCAGTTTTGGCATTGGAAGTCATTGCCATCACTGTCCATATGCACATCGGTCGCTTTGTCAGGGTAAGACATGGAAGAATCAAGATCCCCGTGTTTCACCGCATCACCACCACCGCCGTAGAAGTGGCAGCTACCGCAGTTGTCCCGTACTGGAGCGCCGACATTTTGGGCTATCTTCGCTAGATCGAGCTTAGCCATAGGTTCGCCAGCGCCCGCAGGATCTTTCACATAGGTGCCAGTGGTGTCGTGGCAGACTAAGCAGTCCACTTTGGTTTTATCTTTAAAATCAAAGGTGTTGTCCTTCCAACCATAGCCAGCATGACAGCTAGTGCAGCGAGGCTCATTGCTGGAGATAGACACGCAGAAGTTGTTAATACTGTTTTTCTTGCCCCGCACTACTATCCTATCGGGGAGTTTTTGGGCTAACTCCCAAGTCCAGTGGGAGGTTTTCATCACATCTGTTGCTTGGTCTTCGTGGCAGACTAAACATTGTGTGGTGACTTCGGAACCTGTGGTAAAGGGGCCTTTTAGTGCATCTTTATGGGGATTGGCGGCATAGGTTTGTAATGTCATGCCCGCCAAGGCAATAAATAAGAGTCTTTTCATTTTGTACTCCCGCCCTCGGCTTGACCGAGGGCTGATTGCGATTATCTATTCGGATTAGAAGTTAATGGTCAGTGAGGCGTTAACATCAAAGGCGGTATCGACCACAGGCAACATGGAGTAAGCCGTGCCCGCTAACACATCATCAATTTTTTGAGGGGCACCCACTGGCGTACCGCTGCCTGTGTATTCATAGTCGTAGTAGAGTCCCGCAAGCTTGATAAACATTTTTGGATTGATATCAAAAATGTAATAAGCTTCGGCCACATGACCACGGGTGGCAAGTTTGCTACCGATAGGGTCGTCTTGGGCTTGGGTGAAGGGTGTCCAATATTTAGAACCATAGTTATATTCCAGACCAAACTTGCCGTAGGGGGCGGGGATTTGAATGCCCACATAGAGGCCATAACCGTCTTTGGCGTCAGTATCATCGCTGGTCTTAGGCACCATGATGATTTCAGTGCCTGTGCTATTTAACTCGGCCTCAAAAACGGCGTCGGATAACATGCCGCCAAACATACCTGCATTGCCATTAGGCTCGGCGCGAGTCCAACCTAGTGAGGCAAACCATTTGATATCGTTAGCTTCTTCACGCGCAAAGCCAATGCCGCCGAGGTACATGTCGCCGATAACTCCGCTGGGTTGCACTCGGGTGACAAAGTTAAAGTTGTCGAACTTTTGCATATCTTGGTACATGGTGGGGGCAAAAATGCCGGCGAGCTGGGTCGGGAAGGCCATAGTGCCCTTAAAGCCGTCGTTAACGTCTTTAGCACCAAACAGCGTAAATTGCAGGAAGTTAGTGCCATCGTTGATGGCATCGATATTAAAACCGCCGAGGTGGGTATCTTTAGTTATGATGTCGCCAAACATTTCCCCATTACCCCATTGGGATTCAAACCCTTGGCCGTAACAGAAACGCACTACCTGGCCTTCAACATCGGTAATTTCACCCAGGTTGTAGCCTAAGGTGGCGCCATCGAAGTTGAAATTCACTAAGTGGCCTGAAGGTGTGCCACCACGCATTTCATTTTCACGGTAGTGGGTTGGAGGGCCGTAAGTGGATGGACGACGACCAATGGAGAGATAAAATTCTGAACCATTGATGTTTTTCCAGTCGAAATAGGCGCGCTCGACCCGCAACCAGTCACCGCTGGTATTGCCACTACTGGTGCCATCCATAGTGAATGACCGCCAAGAATCAAATACTTGCACGCCAGTTGAGTCGCCCCAGTTTTTATACATGCTCAGGCGACCTGCAAAGCTGACGTTATCCCATACTTTGGCTTTCAGATTTAAACGCAGGCGAGTGGTGTAAAAAATATCGTTGTCGATATCTTGTATATGTTGAGGTGCGAGCACGTAGGGCATCACTCCCTGCAACAGACCATTTTGGAAGGCGGCTGCAAGGTCTGGATTGGCTTGCATCATTTGCCCTAGTGGTGAGTTAGGATCATTGGGCATGCCAAAGGCGCCCGACATGGCCTTGGCAGCAAAGTCATTGAAGTTGACATTAATCGCAGGGTTCCAAACCACATCACGGTAATGCAGCGAGTGGGCTTTGGTTCTAAAGTCACCAGTAATTTCAAGGCGATCTAATGACGTGTGTCGCTCGGTTTTATCGACCCGGTTATTGAGGTCGTCTAATTGTTCCGTGATATCTGCGAGTTGTTGATTTAACTCCGCTATTTTTTGAGCTTCGGTCTGTGGGTCCTGGGGGGTAGCAAAAGCGCTACCGGACATAAACAGTGCATTTGCAACCAGTATTGAGATAAGGGTACGCATAAGGTTTCTCCCTGAGTTTTCCCTACGGCGCGTTCAACTTAAGCTGAATTGCGCCAAATTTACCCAATAGGAGTCCCTGAGGTGTGTTCCCCATTTTTCTCACATTGGGTTTGAGTGTTAAGCCGCTAGGTGTAAAGCAGTTGCAGGGCCGCTCTGTGCTATGGCTTTAGGCTGTTAAGGCGCGAAGGCCTTGCTCGAGATCAACCGCAGGTTTGAGGTTGGTCTGAGTCCGCCGCGTGGTCATACAGAAATTGCTGTATGTCCTTGAGATCTTGCTCCGAGAGGCCGTTGAATACTTCAGGCTTGTTTTTGTGTTTATCTTTATCGAAGAAGCGATCCCACTGGCCCATGGTTTTAGCCATAGGGGTGAGTTCGCCACCCTCACCACCTTGGCCGTGGCAGGCTTTACATTCCTTTTTGTATAAGTGTTTACCTTTCTTTGGGTTGCCCCCCTCCGCAGCATAGGCATTGATGCCTATTCCCCCGATTAGCGCGAGTGCGATAGCGATCTTTACTGACGTTTTCATCATCTCATTCCTTTATTTTTTTGTGATCAAATATGCGGCTTTGTTGGTGAAATACATTTATTGATTTCACCTTGTTAATTAATTTATCAAATCGAGGGCGCTGCAAATTTGAGGTGCGTCACTTCCATTAAAAAAATCTAATTGATAAAAATTTCATTGATAAAAATCTAATTGATTGGCGGCATAAGGGTTTTAACAGGGATTTACATTTTCAAAAACAAAGGTTTGTTTCTATAGCTAAATTAGCTTGTTGTGTAGCAAGGTAGGTTTAAGGTCGAAAAGGGCTCAAATTCGACAGTGATCGAGTTAACACTTTGTAAAATTTACTATATCTAAAGTAGTAACTCTGAATAATTTGGCTCGATTAGAAGCGTCTAGGCTTGATGGATTGCTTGCTATTCGGCTTATCAGATAAGCGAAGATAAAGCCTAATCTCGACTCAGAGAGGGTCATGCAGCGTGCTATAGGGAGCACGCTGTGTTTTGCTCGGCATTGGGGCAATGCAGCGTAGCAAGCAAATCCTTTAAGGTTGCTGACGTGTTGGCGCCAAAACTATCTCACGCACACAGACATTTTGCGGTTGTTGCCATGCAAACAGCGCGGCAGCGGCGACGTTTTCAGGCGCGATTACGCCGCCCATTTCTTCTTTCCAGTCATGGTAACCGGCTTTAATGTCATCGCTGGTGGTATGGCTTAGCAACTCAGTTTCTACCGCGCCGGGAGCGATAGTGATCAGGCGTACGTCATCCATTGCGACTTCTTCACGAATGTTTTCTGTTAAGGCGTGCACGGCAAATTTAGTGGCGCAGTAAGCGGCGTGGTTTGGAAAGGTTTTACGCCCCGCCACTGAGCTGACATTAATGATAGTGCCAGTTTTGCGAGCTTTCATGTCGGCTAATACCGCATGAATGCCATTAAGTACGCCCATCACATTGATATTGAGCATGCGGCTCCATTCGTTAGGATCTTGCACATCGATTTGACCCAGCAACATCACACCCGCGTTATTGATAAGACAGTCGACAGGACCGAATTGTGCTTCGGCTTGGGTTATGGCGGTTTTAATGGCTGCAGCGTCGGTGACATCGACGCTGATAGAGAGGCTGTTAGGTAATTCAAGCGCTTGCATTGCTTCAACCCGGCGTGCCAGTAATAACAGTGGGTGGCCTGCGGCGCTAAAACTTTTGGCCATAGCGGCGCCAATACCCGATGAAGCGCCCGTGATGACCACCAGTGATTTAGTAACTTGATTCATTAGTATTTCCTATTAATTGAAGCCAATCTGAGCCGTAAACAAATTGTTCTTCGGCGTCTTAAAGTTGGCAGTAGTATAGGCTGGGGATTTTTAGCCGAAAAATACTTATTCCAGCTGGATATGATAGGCTCAGCCTATGACACTATTGTCGAACTTTGTACTTAATTCGCCGTTGTCGGAGAAGATAAAATGGTTGATTTACGTTTGCTGCGTTTCTTTATCGCAATTTTTGAAGAGAACAATATCACCGCAGCGGCTAACCGTTGCTTTGTGAGCCAGCCTTCACTGTCAGCTGGCTTAAAGCAATTGGAAGAAGAGTTAGGCGGCCAGTTATTTGAGCGTAGCAAAAAAGGCGTTAAACCTTTGGACAGCGCGCACTATCTATACCCTTTGGCGGTTAAATTAGTCGAGGAGGCGAGTAAGTTACCAGGCTTATTTATGGCGAAGGCGAGCCGGCAAAAGCTACGTTTGGCTGTGATGCCAGACTTAAGTCAGCGGCGTTTGGCGGGATTTTTACAGCAGGTGAATCAAGCCATTGAGAAGCTAGATCTGGAGCTGGTGGATTACCAAAGTCCCGCAGATTGTCGTTTAACTATCGACAGTTTACGCCATGAAGATGAAGTGTTTTTCCCGCTATGGGAAGAAGATTATGTGCTGTGCGTTCCGACTGAGCATCAGCTCGCACAGGCTAACCGTATTCGCCCCGAAGAGTTAAGTCAGTATGATTTTATTGAATGTCCGCCCTGTGAGGCACATCAGCAAACCATAGGACTACTAGCATGCAGTAATTTGTCACTGAATCTGGTCGCAAAGGCTGACTCTAAATCTTTGGTGATGTCATTGGTGCTGGCTGGATTTGGGGTGAGTTTTTTACCCGATGGTTTAATTGAGGATGAGCCTAGGCTCAAGCAAGTAAAATTTGATGGTCCGAGAATGTTTCGTCGTATTGGTCTGTGTTACCCGTCCCATCAGACGATTGCGCCAACGCTGGCTGCCTTGTTACGGCATTTAGCCGCACGCGCGAATTAATTCCAAGTTAGTTTTGGGTTATCAGTATTCAGATCAGTGAGTCGCTAAGGGCGATTCAGTGAGATTTAGCGGTGGCTCGACACCATAGGATTCAAATAGCCGAGTGATTTCGCCTGAGGTGCGCATATCGTTGACTATCTGGTGAACTTGCTTGGCATATTGATGCAGCGGCGACATGAGCGGAATGCTGAAGTAACGGCCGTTCTTGCTGATGTCGACGTATTCCATTTGCTTAAGCTGGGGGTCTTTAGCAAAGAATTGCATTTCATGTTGTTCGGAGGTGATGGCTAAATCGATACGTCCAGCCTTCAACATGTTGATTAACTGACCGTTATCATTAACAAAAGACACTTTTAGTTGGTTTTGATTGTCATTGAACTGCGGACAGTAAAAAGCGCCTCTGAGTGCGCCAATGATATGGGGTTTTAATTCATCGAAATGTTTGACCTCAAGCTGTCGATTCGCAAGGGCAAAGTAATAGACGTAGCGTTTGTCGTAGCCCAACAGCATCGGGTCTAGAAAATCCTTACGCTCGGGTGTCATCGAATGGACGGGAATGAGGTCGACTTGTCCCGTTTCGGCGACTTTAATCGTGCGTGCCCAAGGCACATTACTCCAATTTACCTTGTGACCTAGGCGGGTGATGACTTGATTGATCACCGCAGCACCAGGGCCTTTACACTCACCCTTTTCGACATAAATAACAGGATGCCTATCGCGGCAGTGTGCTTGCCAGACAACAGCAGAAGTTTCTGCCTTCGCTTGGGACAGAAATAAGCATGAAATGACAATGGTCAGTATCAGCCTCATTCATCTTGCCTATTAAAATGGTCAGTTTTAATTATCGGGCTGGACAGTTAATCGGACTAGGTTTTATGTCTAGTCATTTGGCCGTACAGGTTTAGTGAATACAATGATTGTAGTGCTTATATATCTATTGTGCTTTTTAAGGATTTATAAATGCACTCTATTTTGCCACTAAAAGGTTTGGCTTATTTAATTTGGCCAAACCTTTTTGGGACTCATTCGCTGCTGGTAAACTTACCTTTCTGACTCAAGATAGGGCGTTAATTGAGTTTCAATGGCCTCAATTTGGGTTTCGGCGTAGGCAAGCTCAGATTCTGTTAGGCAAGATTTAGCGTTGGTTTGATAGAGCAGCTGATCGCTATTCATACCGTATTTGCCAAAATGACGCAGTAATAAGCTAGACCAAATAAACACTTGTACTGGCTTGTTTAATCGCTCCGCGCTGTAAATATCCACCAGTTCTTGCATGGCATTTTCATTACCTAGCTCTGCCGATTTGATGTACCAAGCTTCTGCTGCCTGTAGATCCTCTCGCGTAGGATTTTCACCACTTAGAAACGATTCAGCCTTGTTGCCATAGAAATAGGCTTGTTGCTCAGTGGGGATCGGATACTGATGCAAGAAACTGTCACGCAGCCGCTCGGCCTCTCTTATCTCTAAGGTGCCTAATTGTTGACCCAATCTAGCTAATTCTTTTAGGTGATCAGCGCTATGGCTCATGGCCGCGAGCTGATAATACATTAACGCTTTAATCGGCTGGCGGCTCACGCCTAAGCCTTGTTCATGTATTTTGCCTAAGCCTGATAGGGCGTCCTCATTCCATTCTGTGATGAGTTCTTCGTAGTAATTTTTGGCTTTTAGGTAGTCATCATCATTTTGCGGGTCGACGAGTAAAAGATTGGCCAACGTGACCTGAGCAAAGCTATTACCTGCTTCAAAGGATTTCGTTAACCAATAACGGGCCTTGACATAATCCACTGGAAAATCTTCGCCATAAAAGAAGCGTCTACCCAAGTAAAATTGTCTGAAATCATTGTCTTCGGCTTGTTCGCTGAGCAAAGCCTCTGCACGAGCTACATCTTTTGGCCCACCTTGGCCAGCGAGGAGCATATTGCCTAAGTGCTCTTTGGCCAGTTCATCGCCATTAGCCGCCGCCTTTTCAAAGTACTGCCTCGCTTTGGCAAAGTCAGACGTCACTCGTTTGTCATGCCAATAAAGCGCCCCTAGGTGGTAATCGGCATCTGGATGTTGCTGGGCTGCGGCTTTTTCAAACCAATCAATTGCTTGAGTCGCATCTGGATCGAGTAAAGGCTGCCTTTCATATAAAAGCCCGAGTTCATACTGAAAGGCGGCATCGCCTGCTTCAGCATTGGATTTGAGCTGAGCCTCCAGCATTTCTAGATCTTCCCGCGTTTGCGCTTCTGGCGAAAGCAAATTCGGTAGCGTTAACAGTGATAAGTATTGGGCATCCAGTTCGGCCGCTTTTTTATACCAATCGTTCGAGGCTTTAGCATCGGCTGGCACTTGTGGAAATCGGCCCGAATATAATTCGGCAAGGGTGATAGCCGCAACTGCTAGCCCTTTATCCACGGCTTGATGAATAAAATCTAAGCCTGTTTCTACTTGATCTTTATTAATCAGTGCGATGCCATGATGGAGTAGCGCATTGGGCTCTCCTGCGGCAAGCGCTTCGGCTTGAGCTTGTTTTTTTTGATATTTAGCGAAGAAAATAAACAGTACAACAAAAGCAATAATTATGAGTATCAACAACATAGTAATCCATCACTATCGATATTTGGGAGCATAGTAAACGTAAATTCGTACAAGAATGCAAGTTTACAATGTGAGCTAGGCTGACTGACTACGCCGGTCAACCCCAGGATCATTAGCGTTATTTATCTTGCAGATGGATCTCTCTGATGGGGCAGGCAATCTCTATTCCCGCCTGCTTAAGGGCGTTGTAGAGGGCTAAGTTCACCTTATATTTATGCTGAAAATAGCTTTGCGTGGGCACCCAATAGCGCACTCCCATTTCAATCCCGATAGCATTAAAACCATTGATGCCGACATTGGGCATGGTCTCTTGATAGACATAGGGATTGTTGCTCAATAACTCAGTGATCACACTAATGGCCCGTTCGGGATCTGTGTTGTAACTGAGATTAAACTGGGTTTCGACCAGTTTATTGCTAAAGGAATTATGCAGGATCTCACCGACGATATGCTTATTGGGAATGCTGATTTGTTCGCCTTCCTCATTGGTGAGTATGGTCATGCCTAAGTGAATACGTTTAACGACGCCGCTTTCCCCTTTGATTTCGATAGTGTTTCCCACCACGAAAGGACGGGTGACGATAATGGTCACGCCGGCGGCATAGTTGGCCAACATGCCTTGCAAGGCTAAGCCAGCACCTAAGGAGGCTGCACCAATGGCTGCCACCATAGGGGTGACGCTGATGCCAATTTTGCCGAGGGCGATGATCCCAACCATGATGATGATCAGAATGCGGATCAGGTTACTGACAAAATTACTTAAGGTAATGTCGATATTGTGTTTTTCGAACTGCTTCGCGACTAAACGTGATGCCTTACTGGCGACCCACAAACCCAGTAAAAAGATCAGCAAAGCGCCGACCAATTGGAAGCTATAGGTAACTAAAAACTCTGTGATCAGCTGATAAACGCCTTGTAGTTGCTGCAATTCCTGATCGAGTCCAGGTGTTATCATTATGATATCCTTGTAATAAACTTAACTGTGCGATTATAGCGCAGAAATCCCATCAAATGCTTATTCGCCATGCATGTGTGAAGCGTATCATGTAATCGCGGTTGGTTTAATGAGTCGATAGGGGGAGTCAGGTATGCTGTCCGCCTATCCAATAATGGAGTCGAGTGTTTATGAAAACGCTGTTGTTATGTCTGTCTTGTCTATTAACCCCCATGTGGGCCTATGCTGCGAGTTATGTTGCTGGCGATGCGATTAATCCTATTTCACTTCTCGATCAAAATGATCAAACGATAAGTGTGACAGATGAAACTCAAGTTTTACTCTTTAGCCGCAGCATGAAAGGCGGCGATGTGATTAAAGAAGCACTCACGCCTCTGAGTACGACTCAAATGCCTGCTGGGTTAGTTTATGTCGCGGATATCAGTGGCATGCCTTCTTTGATTGCTAAGTTTGTTGCTGTGCCACAAATGCAAGATTTACCCTTTGCGATTGGGTTAGATAGGGAAGGTGAGATCAGTCGCTTATTACCCGATACCAAAGATATGGCCACTATGATATTGCTTAATCAGCGCAATATTTTAGATATCGCCTATTTTGATTCCAGTGAAGCCTTGGGCCAAGCAATCACAAAATTGAATCAGCCGCAGTAACGATTCAACTTACTTGAACCATTTTAAGGCATCACATTAGCTCGTTTTCGTGGCGTGCTCGCCCCCTCAAGTTTATCGCTTTGGGATGGAAATGTTGGCTTGAGCCAGTCTATCTCTCTCCTTTGCGATAACGTCGTAAAAAATTCACTTTTTATTCTGATTATGCACACAAATTTACCTTATACCAATCACATTAAATATCTAATCAGTTCAGAGCCTCACAGGCATCTCAATCCAAGGCGCATTGACGCAGAAATGGTCATTCCCTTTTAAGTCAATGTAACACCGGAGTGGGATGCCTGTGTGGCTCCCGAAGGGCGGGTTTCAACGCGCTTTATACTGCGTTTAAGGCTTTCGACAGAGCACCACTATGCCTTCAAGCCTTCGCCTTGTCTAAAGCGCGTTGAACTCCCGCTGAATGAACAGATATTTAATACGATTGGTATTAGAGTTTGTGTGCATAATCATTTGTTTTATAGAGGCTTTTTTTGATTATTTAGTTCCTTAAAACATTGCGGAATAAAAAGTTATAAAATCAGCATAAAAATTCGTTGCGTAAAGCAAAAAAATATCGTTTACTGCGCACGTTTTTTAAGACATTACACTCACTTTTTTCTACTTGACCCAAAGGAGACTCTGGCCCAATGAGCCAATTTCAATCTATTGATGTTGCTGACTATTATGACGTGGATACATTCAAGCGTATTGAAGCGTTTGCCAAAGACAAAGCAACCCCGTTCGTAGTAATTGATACCAGTATCATAGCGAAACAATACGATGACATGGTTAATAGTTTTCCTTACGCCAACGTTTATTATGCAGTTAAGGCAAACCCCGCGGCCGAGATCTTATCTTTACTGAAAGATAAAGGGTCAAACTTTGATATTGCCTCGATTTATGAGCTAGATATGGTCATGAATGTCGGCGTGACAACCGACCGAGTCAGCTACGGCAATACTATTAAAAAGCGTCAAGATGTACGTGCATTTTATGAGCGCGGCGTGCGTATGTATGCATCCGACTCAGAAGCCGATCTGCGAATGATCGCCGAAGAAGCACCGGGATCGCGTATTTACGTGCGCATTTTGACCGAAGGTACAGACACGGCTGATTGGCCATTATCGCGTAAATTCGGCTGCCAAAACGAAATGGCCTATGAGCTATTAGTATTGGCGCAGGAATTGGGCTTAGAACCTTTTGGTATTTCTTTCCACGTCGGTTCACAGCAACGTGATATCGGTGCTTGGGATTCTGCCATTGGTAAAGTGAAAAGCATTTTCGACCGTCTCCGTGATGAGCACAATATCACCTTGAAGATGATCAATATGGGCGGCGGTTTCCCTGCTAACTATATTGATAAAACTAATCAATTGGGTGTGTATGCCGAGCAGATCACTCACTTCCTGAAGGAAGATTTCGGTGACGATTTACCGCAAATCATCCTAGAGCCGGGCCGTTCGTTGATTTCTAACGCGGGGATTTTAGTGTCTGAAGTGGTACTGATCAGCAAAAAATCCTACACAGCGTTAGAGCGTTGGGTGTTTACCGATGTGGGTAAATTCTCAGGCTTGATTGAAACGATGGACGAGGCAATTAAGTTCCCGATTTATACTGATCGTCAAGGCGAGTTGGATAAGTGCGTGATTGCCGGCCCAACCTGCGACAGTGCCGATATCATGTACGAACACTACAGCTATGGTTTACCGAATGACTTAGCCATTGGTGACCGCATGTATTGGTTAACCGCTGGCGCTTATACGACGACGTATTCAGCAGTGTGCTTTAACGGTTTCCCACCGCTGAAAGATTACTATCTGTAAGCGATTAAGTTGACATGAATAAGGGCGCTTAGGCGCCCTTGTTGTTCGCTAAAGAAGTTTGGAATTACTCGTGGGATTTGAGGATCTGATAAATCTCTTCTTTTAGGTGTAACTTTCTGCTTTTGAGTTCTTTCACTGTCGGGTTGAAATCACTGGCGACACGTTTTTCCAGTTGTTTGATTTCCTCGTCTAACTGATTATGCTCGTTAAACTTACGTTGAAAATGAGCATCTTGGGTTTTCAAGGTGGAAATTAATTCTCTGTACTCTGGAAACATCGGCATTCTCCTTGTCGTCATTTATTACACTTCTGGTTTCGTCTTAACCCTAACCTTTCACTCTGTAGTGAAACGTGATTTAGATCACCTTTCATCCCGCTTCAGATTAATACTAAATGATGATTTATTTTAATTTCTTATAAATCAGTTTATTAAACGATCTTTGCCGCTATCTATGGCATGTGATTAGGATCTGGTTCACACTTTGTTAGGCATAAATCAGACTGACATTCGCAGTGCGGGCAAATTTGCTATCTTGTGATCAGATGTGAGGGTGATTGGTAATTTGATTACGACTAAACAATTACTTCTTGCCGATAATTCTGTGATCAAGTTAACCTTCACCGCTTCGATACTAGGTTAAAGTCGATTTTATAAGAATTTAATTATCAAAAATGAAAGGGGTTTTCACAATGGCTGATGTATTTCATTTAGGTTTGACCAAAGCAATGCTCGATGGTGCAACTTTGGCAATCGTTCCAGGTGATCCAGAGCGCGTAAAACGTATTGCCGAACTAATGGACAATGCGACGTTTCTTGCTAGCCACCGCGAGTATACAAGCTATTTAGCGTATGCCGATGGTAAGCCAGTAGTCGTGTGTTCAACCGGTATCGGTGGCCCATCGACTTCTATCGCAGTAGAAGAACTTGCACAGTTAGGTGTGAATACCTTCCTGCGCGTTGGTACTACAGGTGCAATTCAACCCCATGTGAATGTGGGCGATGTGATTGTGACTCAAGCTTCAGTGCGTTTAGATGGCGCAAGCTTACACTTTGCACCTATGGAGTTCCCTGCGGTTGCAAACTTTGAATGTACCACTGCTATGGTTGCAGCGTGTCGCGATGCAGGCGTAGAGCCACACATTGGCGTAACGGCTTCTTCCGATACTTTCTACCCAGGCCAAGAGCGTTATGACACTGTCACTGGCCGTGTAACGCGTCGTTTCGCGGGTTCAATGAAAGAATGGCAAGATATGGGCGTACTGAACTATGAGATGGAATCTTCCACCTTATTCACTATGTGTGCCACTCAAGGCTGGCGTGCTGCCTGTGTTGCTGGTGTGATTGTAAACCGCACCCAACAAGAAATTCCTGATGAAGCAACAATGAAGAAAACCGAAGTCAGTGCGGTTTCTATCGTGGTTGCTGCAGCGAAAAAACTGTTAGCCTGATTTTTATTACGCTAAGCGACACTCCCCTGCAAAGTGAGTGAACAAACTAAAAAAGGTGCCAATGGCACCTTTTTTGTTACTTCAAAATAGTGTCGATACCGATTAGAAATGGTATTGGGCAATCACAGAGTAAGTGTCTTGATCGACGCCTTTCACACCGTATTTGTTGGTCCACAAATCGTATTCGATACCCACCAATAATTTATTGGCTTGATGATCCCCGAACAGGCTTTTACCAAGATCGTATTTTAACTGTGGATTGAAGTGAAAGTTCTGTTCGTAGCCATTATCATCGGTGGCAAATACCCAGTCGATAAAGCCATCGAGCACTATGTTGGCTGAACCAACGGGAATGTCGATGCGAAATACTGGGGTGAACTGCCAGCCGTCACTATTGTTGCCAGTGCTCATACCATTGCGGCGATAGGTATTAAAGTTAAGGTAAGTGAAATAAGGCACGGCGACATCAACGCCTAAACCGTAAAGCAGGCTGTGAACCGGGCCTTCACCTTCTTCATAGGTCAGTGCCAGAGACAAATCTGTCACTGGGCCAAAGGCTATTTTCTCGCCGAGGATTTTGCTGGCACTGAAGCGTGGCGAAATCTCACCATAGGTAGTGCTTTCCATGCCCGTGTCGTTACCTTTGAAATAGATAAAGTCTTGGAAGGCAAACCAGTCACCGTATTTCCAGCCGCCCGCCGTTTCTAAGGTGATAGTGGCTTGTTTGTCCGATGGCGCTAAATCGTAGTCTTCGCCATAGAGGGCTGTTGCACTGAAATCCCACCATTGTACTAAGTCACCCGCAAATGCTTGAGGAGAAAGCATAAGTGCTAGGTATAGGCATGTTTTTTTCATTGTTATTTCCTGTTGTATAGGTCGAAGTTAATTCGTGTCTTACTCAATCTGCTCTCTGACCTATGGCATGGTTTGATGGGTAAGTTCAAACCATGCGTGGGTGTACGTCAAAGGACTGGCACAAAAGTGGGGGCAATATATGCAAAAATTTACATTTATTCAAAGTTTTTATCGAATGTTGTTGTCAAAATCACATAATCATTGTGGTGAAAATCCATTTTTAGCTGATTGATTTTAAATGGATTTTATTCTTATTGAATGAGTATTTCCTTTTATGTTGGCTATCTTTTTGAATTGATTATGCTTAATTTTAAAACAACCTAAGGGCATTGCCGTATGGATGTGGGAGAATGAGGCTTAACACATAGGCGATTGATTGCGCGTTTGGCTGAGTAAATTTTGACATATTATGTCGCTTATCCGAAAAGCTGCTGTTATAGTTGCTGCAAGGACACTCTCATTTCAGGGGGAAATATGGAGTTTTCAAATCCGATTTTAGTGTGGGCTGTGGTGGGGCTAGTATTCATGCTCGCCGAAATAGTGGTTCCCGGTGGCATCATAGTGTTGCTGGGTGCGGCTTGTTTAGTCGTGGCTGGCGCGTTAGGCATAGGGCTAGTCGAAGGCTTAGTGCAGAGCATGACCCTGTGGTTTATCTCGGCCATTGTGCTGTTATTGACCTTCAGACAAGTGACTCAAAGGCTCGTTGGTGGTGATTCCCATGTGGATAACACGGATGAAGCAATCGATCTATACAATCAAATTGTTCGCGTAAAGCAGACCATAGGTCCTGGGCAAACACCCGGGCGGGTGGAATTTCAAGGTAGTGAATGGCCAGCGCTTGGCGATGGCACCACTATCGCTGCGGGGACCGAAGTCAGAATTATTTGTCGTGAAAATATCGCTCTAGTCGTTGAGCCTATTTCAATAGAAGCTTCCAAAAACTAAAGGATGGAATCTATGTTTGTATTTACCTTAGTCATTTTATTTATCTTTTTTATTCTCTATAAGTTGATGCTTATCGTGCCGATGCGTGAAGTGCATGTCATTGAGCGTCTTGGCAAATTCCGTGCAGTATTAAGCCCTGGATTTCATTTTTTGATCCCTTTCTTCGACCGCGTCTCCTACCGTCACGATACCCGTGAGCAAGTATTAGATGTGCCGCCACAGAGCTGTATCTCTAAAGATAACACTCAACTGGAAGTGGACGGCTTAGTCTACCTAAAAGTGATGGACGGCAAATTGGCGAGTTATGGTATTGAAAACTATCGTAAAGCGGCGGTGAATTTAGCCCAAACCACAATGCGTTCTGAGATAGGTAAGCTGAGTTTAAGTGAGACCTTCTCCGAGCGTGATAGCTTGAATGAATCCATAGTGCGGGAAATCGATAAGGCGTCAGAACCTTGGGGGATCAAAGTATTGCGCTATGAAATTCGCAATATTACGCCTTCGCGCCATGTGATCCACACCCTTGAGAAGCAGATGGAAGCCGAGCGTCGCAAACGCGCCGAAATCACGTTGGCCAATGCGGAAAAAGCGGCGATGATCAATATGTCTGAAGGTGAGCGCCAAGAGGCGATTAACCTGTCAGAAGGTCAAAAACAGAAACGGATTAATGAAGCCAAAGGGACAGGTCAAGAGATTGCTATCATAGCCAAAGCGAAATCCGAAGGTATGGCAATGATCTCGCAGGCGTTAGCGGTCAATGGCGGCACAGATGCGATGAATATGTTATTGAAAGAACAGTTTATCGCTCAAGTTGGCAAGATCCTCAATGATGCACAGGTCTCTGTTGTCCCCGCTGAAATGGCGAAACTCGAAGGTTTCTTCGAAGGCATGGAGCAAGTCACTCAGACTGTGAGTGGCCAAAATAATAGTGGCAAAGGAGCGCGATAATGAATCTTCCATTAGATACAGATTTGATTGTGATGGCAATTTGGGGACTTATCTTTGCCATTCTCGTGATTAAGCTTTTCCAATCGATTCGACTCGTTCCTACTAAGTCGGCTTATATTGTGGAGCGTTTAGGTAAGTACCACAGCACCTTAGATGCGGGTTTCCATACCTTGATCCCCTTCGTGGATAAAGTCGCTTTCATTCATGATTTGAAAGAAGAGACCATCGACGTACCGCCGCAGGAATGTTTTTCGAGCGACGAAGTTAACGTTGAAGTGGATGGGGTGATTTATATCTCTGTGACCGACCCAGTCAAAGCCAGTTACGGTATTACCGATTATCGCTACGCGGCTATCCAGTTGGCGCAAACCACCACGCGCTCTGTCATAGGAACGTTGGACCTAGACCGTACCTTTGAAGAGCGTGATGTGATTTCTGCCAAGGTAGTGCAGGTATTAGATCAAGCGGGTGCCATGTGGGGCATACGTGTGCATCGTTATGAGATTAAAAATATCACGCCGCCTGAAACGGTTAAAAATGCCATGGAAATGCAAGTGAATGCTGAGCGTGAGCGCCGCGCATTATTGGCTAAGAGTGAAGGCGACAAGCAGAGCAAGATTAATCGTTCAGAAGGCGTTAAAGCTGAGACGGTAAACCGCTCTGAAGGTGAGATGCAGCGCCGGATTAACGAAGCCGAAGGTAAGGCTGAGGAAATTTTAACCATTTCCCGCGCGACGGCGGAATCGATTGAGCGTTTAGCCTCTGTGATTGCCGCGCCGGGTGGGCACAATGCTCTGCGGATGCAACTCGGTGAACAGTACTTTAAACAGCTCGATGGCTTAAGCCAGAAGAATAGTCGAGTGGTATTGCCGGGTAATATGGTGGATTTCGATTACTGGATGAATAGCATAGGCTTAACGGAAGAAAAACCGAGCTAAGTCCCTGGTTAACATCTGAAAATAGCTAGTTTATTAAGGTCAAATACTCAGGTATTTGGCCTTATTTTTTGGCTGTAATTGGATGATGTGTGTCGTGGCGGTTTATATAACGGTTTGTGTTGTGAGTTACGAGGAGATCATGCAGCTTCTGTTGAGTGAACCGCGAGAAGCTGCAGTTGGGCATAGATAAATTTTTCATTGAATGGAAGGCTAATAAGCTAGGCGTTCATGAATTTGAGAATGGGCGTGGGTTTCAATGAGCTTGGCAATTTGGTTTTGCTCTAATTGCTGAAGCGCAGAAATTTCGTCATAAATCTTGTCTTGAACATCCAGCGGCATGCGAACATGCTCCATAAACATTCTAATTCCTAGCATGTCACCACTTTTGAAAAGTTGGCTGAATTCGGTGGCTTCTATCTCGATTAATGCATTCATAATACTTCACCCTAAGGTTGGATTTGACACAGATACAACAGTCTTGCTGTTACTTAAGAGATACGCCTAAGTTTGATCTAGGTCAATTAAACTGCATATTAATCTTTATTAATAAAGGATTTTGTTGTTTATAAATAATCAGTTATAGATTTAGCAAAACAGTACTTTAAAAAATAGGGTTGTTTAAAACTGGGCGTGTCTAGATGAGCTTGGAGCGAATGCTGAGTTATGCAGCAAGCTAAATCGTAGCGGATAAAAAAATAGCGACGAGCGATAAACGCTGGCCGCTATTTTTGTGATTAGGTATTTAAAAAACGCCTAGAAAGGGTGAAGCCTTATTTAGGGATAGCCAGAATCTGACAACCATTAATCCCCGCATTTTGTAGCGTATGACGCTTACGTTCGGCATCACGCTTACGTTCATAAGGACCTAAAGCGACTTTGTACCACACGCCAGTCGTACCTTCGACCTGTCTTACTTGCGCCTCCAAACCTTGGAAAGCGATGACAGCTTTCATCTCATTCGCCTGTGATTCTTGGCGGAAAGAAGCACATTGCAATTGATATTGCATTGGCGATCGTGTTGCAACCACATCGGGAATATCGACCTCAACATGCTTGTTTTCAAGCTCATTGAGATAGGTCCATTCTTCCTTTGGTTGAGGCGGCAGAGCGTTAGGGTCCTTCTTCGGCGGCGCAACAGGCTCTGCTGTTTCCTCTTTCTCCACAGGAATAACGACGGCTTTACGTTCGGGTTCTTTCACCTTAGGAGTGAGCACCACATTTTCTTGCGGCTTCACTCGAGTTTCAGTTTTCTTGGCCGGAGTTGGCTGCGGCTTTTCTTCTTGTGGCGCATTATCTTTAATGCTCCATAGAAAATAGACGAAACAACCCACAGCGAGTATGACAAAGCCTATCAGCGTCAGCGGCAGCTTCTTACGCGGCGCTGATTTAGATTGTGAAGGCTTTGCTCGGGTTGGACGAGTCGCGCGGACTGGGCGCGGTTTAGCGCCCGACTGCGGCCTTCTATTGGCATAATCGCGATTACTCATGGCTTACATCCGCTCTAAGGTTTCGATACCGAGTAGATTTAGGCCTTTTTGTAACGTACGAGCCGTCAATTGTGCGAGTAATAAACGGCTATTCTTTTGCGCGTCGTTATCGGCGGCAAGTACGGGGCAGGCTTCGTAGAAGCTTGAGAAAGCACCCGCTAATTCATACAGGTAAGCACACAATACGTGCGGTTGACCTTTATCGACAACGCGACTGAGGATCTCGCCGAACTGCGCTAACTTGTTACCGAGATCTTTCTCTTTTTCATGCTCAAGCACGATTTTCGCTTGGCTCAAATCCAGATCAGTTACACGCTTGAAGATGCCCGCAACACGGGTATAAGCGTACAGCAGGTAAGGCGCGGTATTGCCTTCGAAGCTGAGCATTTGTTCGAAGCTAAAGATGTAATCGCTGGTACGGTTTTTCGACAAATCAGCATATTTAACGGCACTAATCCCAACGACACGGGCGATTTCAGCCAGCGTGTTCTCATCCATATCTGGATTTTTGCTGCGAACGAGTTCTAGTGCGCGCACGTTTGCTTCTTCTAACAGGTCGACTAACTTAACGACGCCGCCGCTACGGGTTTTGAATGGACGGCCATCTTCGCCGTTCATAGTGCCAAAACCTAAGTGTTCCAATGACATATCTTCACGGACAAACTTAGCCAGCTTGGCTAGGCTAAAGACTTGTTGGAAATGCAGTGCCTGACGTAGGTCAACAAAATACAGTACGCGATCGGCTTTTAACACGTTCGAGCGGTAGCGCATTGCCGCAAGATCTGAGGTGGCATACAAGTAGCCGCCATCAGCTTTTTGGATGATCACTGGCAGTGGCTCACCTTCTTTATTGCGGAAGGCTTCTTGGAACACAACTTTGGCGCCGTTGCTTTCGGTTAATAAACCTTGGGCATCTAAATCTTTAACTACTTGTTCTAGATCGGCGTTATAGGCACTTTCACCGTGCACGTCGGCGCGGGTCAGGCTCACACCTAAACGGGCGTAGACTTCATGGCAGTGGCTTAACGAAATGTCGTTAAATTCGCGCCACAATTTGTTGCAATATTCGTCGCCAGATTGTAACTCAACCACTAATTGACGAGCGCGGGTGGCGAATTCTGCTGATTCGTCGAAGCGCAGTTTGGCTGCGCGGTAAAAGTTTTCTAAATCAGACAGTTCAACTTGAGCTTCTTCGCCATTTTTGGCGCGTAGCTCTTCCATATAGGCCAGCAACATACCAAATTGTGTGCCCCAGTCGCCCACATGGTTTTGACGGATAACTTTATGGCCCAAAAACTCCAGCGCACGCACCACACTGTCGCCAATGATGGTTGAACGTAGGTGACCTACGTGCATTTCTTTGGCGAGGTTGGGCGAAGAGTAATCGACAACAACGGTTTGTGGTGTCGGTAATTTAATACCTAAATGCTCATCGTTGACGGCATTTTGCAGTTGATCCGCTAAGGCGCTGTCGTTGATAAAAAAGTTGATAAAGCCAGGACCTGCAATTTCAACCTTAGCCACATAAGCCGAAGCCGGTAAGGTATCGATGATCAGTTGGGCTAATTCACGTGGATTCTTGCCCGCGACCTTGGTTAACATCATGGCTAAGTTGGTTGCCAAGTCGCCATGGCTCTTATCCTTGGTTCGATCTACCTGAATGCGCGCTTCAAAGTCAGCAGGCACAATACCTTGTTGTTTAAAGGATTCTAGAGTTTGTTCAAGTAATGATTGGATATGTGATTTCATGGGTTCTAATCGGCACTAACTTTAAGAGTGAATACAGGGAATAACCGCATATTTTAGCCGTTTGTGGTTAACAATTGCTATCTTCCCGATGATTTTTTATCAAATGGCGCTTAAATACTTATCAAATACTCGACTCAGAGGAGATCCTGCGGATCTCTGTCTAAGCTCCATCGGCACCGCTTGGCTTCGATAAGCTGCTCTACAAGCGGATGAATACGTTCAAACTCTTGCTGCAGACGGTTGCGGTTTTTAGCTTGGAATAGCAGTTGGCGCCGGAACTTGCCGGCTTTTTTATCTAAGGGCGCAGGCATAGGACCAATCACCTCAAATTCTTTATCTTGCGGCAAGAGCGCGGCGAAGGCGTTGAGAAAGTTATCGGCATCACTGGCTAAATGGGCTTCGGCGCGTACCAACACCATGTGCCATGCTGGCGGCAGCAGTGCTTGTTGACGCTCTTTTAACTGGCTGCGGGCAAACTCGCCATAACCGCGGTGCAGCAAATCCCGCAAAATAGGATTGTCGCTCTGGTGAGTTTGCAATAATACCGTGCCGGGTTTGCTGGCGCGCCCAGCACGACCGGCGACTTGGGTATAGAGTTGCCCAAAACGCTCGGGCGCGCGGAAGTCGGCGCTGAATAAGGCGCCATCGACATCGAGTAGCCCAACAAGCGTCACATCAGGGAAGTGATGACCTTTGGCCAGCATTTGCGTGCCGACGAGGATTTTATATTCGCCCTTATGAATTGCGTTTAAGTGGGTTTCTAATGAGCCTTTTAGGCGAGTGGTATCGCGGTCGATGCGCACTACTGGATGTTTCGGAAACTCCAGTTGCAGCGCTTCGGCGAGTTGTTCTGTGCCTATACCTTGGCCCATCAGCATAGTGCTGCCGCATTTGTGGCATTGCTTAGGGATGGCATATTGATTGCCACAATGGTGGCAGCAAATTTCACCAAGGGATTGATGTACTGTGAAAAACGCGTCGCAGCGGTCGCATTCGTGTAAGTGACCACACTCATGGCAAAGCAGGGCTGGTGCGAAGCCGCGGCGATTGAGAAACAGTAATACTTGGTTACCTGCGTCTAAATGCAGACGGATTTCGTTCAGCAGCGGCACCGACATTCCTGCTTTTAACGGCATATTTTTAATGTCGATAATCCCTTGGCGCACTTTTTTAGCAGCGCCAGCGCGCTCACCCAATTGCAAATGATGGTAACGGCCACTTAAGGCATTTTGTAGACTTTCGAGTGAGGGGGTTGCCGTGCCTAATATCACAGGAATTGATTCTAAATGGCCACGCATGACTGCCAAGTCGCGGGCGTGATAACCGACGCCTTCCTGTTGCTTGAAGCTACTGTCGTGTTCTTCATCGAGTATGATGATGCCGGGATAGGCCATAGGCGTGAACAAGGCTGAGCGGGTGCCGATAATGATGGCGGCCTGACCGCAGCGGGCTTGGCGCCAAGCTTCGAGTCTCTGATTGTCGGTTAACCCTGAATGCAAAATGGCGACATTGACTTTGAAACGCCGCTTAAAGCGATTGATAGTTTGGGGCGTTAAACCGATTTCAGGCACTAAAATTAATGCTTGCTTGCCTTGCTTAAGGACTTCTTCGAGCACCGCCAAATAGACTTCCGTCTTACCCGAACCGGTAATGCCTTCTAATAAAGTACAGTGATATCCTTGTTGCAGATTTAAAGTGGCAACGGCGACGGCTTGTTCTTTATTGAGTTTATGTGGCGTTTCGTCCATTTCGAGTGTGGTGCGCCAGTCGAGGTTAAGCTCGGCGACTTTCTCATGACGTGCTACCCAGCCTTTATCTTCTAGGGCTTTAAGCGCCGCCTTACTGATGTCTAAGCTGATAACCTCTTCTTGGGTTAAGCTGGCGGTTTTGAGTAACTCGAGTAGTTTTTTCTGTGCGGGTGCGCGTTTAACTGCTTCGGGCGCAATATTTTGGCCTATTTCAGTTAATTGCCAGAATTGAATCTTTTGTGGCGCGGCATTGAGCCCTTTGCGAAGGGCGACTGGTAAGGCTTGGGTTAGCATCTGCCCTTGGCTGCAAAAATAGTATCTCGCGGCCCAAAGCGTTAATTTATAAAGTGATTCAGGCAGCAAAGGTTTATCGTCGATAAACTCAAGCACAGACTTAATCTGTTTAGGCGCTAAGCTGCAAGACTCAGTGATACCTGTGACTAATCCAATTAATTGTTGACGACCGAAGGGGACTTTAACGCGCACGCCTATCTGCGGTGTACTAGGATAAGTTTCGGGTACGCGGTAGCTAAAGGTTTGCCGCATAGGCACAGGTAACGCAACTTCGACAAACAATGACATATGCAGGCAAGTCTTAGGCAAGAATGTGGTTTAGTGTACTCAGCGCGGCTGGCTAGGGCTAGCCCTAATGATGGTTTACCAAGGATAGTTGAGAGTAAATAAATGGCTAATATAGTGAAATCATTAGGTCTACTCGCGTTAGTGTGTAGCGCACCTAGCATGGCACAAGTCTCCCATGTGAGTGTTAACAGCCGCATGTTTGAGTTAGGCGGTTATCCAAAACTCAGGGTGAATGTGATTGCGGACAATCAAGACATGTCGCGCTTAGAGTTTGTGGTGCAGCAAGCTGGCGGCGAAGAAAAGTTAATGGTTGAGGAGCTTAATCGCTTTTTAGTTTTGCTCACAGGTGTTGAAGATGTAAAGGATGACAAAGCTAAACTCTTAGTGAGGGAGTATCGACTCGACCGATGGTACGAGGTCAAAAGTATCAATCTATTTGGCGAGGCTAAGCCAACATCGGCTGCGCTATCTATGAGCGCGGCATCGGGCAGTAAAAGTACGACGACAGCGCTGGTGCAAAAGCGTGCGGATAAAGTGAATGTTCAGCCTGTAAAAGTGGCCGCAGAATCCACATCAGTGGTGGGTGCTAAGACCGCGACGGTTATTACGGCTGCAAATATTCATGTAGATACTCATGTAGATGCTCATGTAAATACTAAGCCCACAGTGCCAGCGGCTGAAGTTGTGACTGGCTTTAAATTTCCTGAAGTAGCGGATGAGCAAATAGTGGCCACTGAAGCAGTTAAGACAACAAATAGCGAACTCAAAGTGAATGCCGCTGAAACGTCCCCAACCGCTTCGCAGACACCTGAACATTGTCAGTTAACTTATCTTGCTGGTGAGACCTTGTGGCGTATCGCCAATCGCTATGCCAACGATTGGGACGTGAGTGTCTATGGCGCTATGCTGGCGATCTATGAGGCGAATCCTGCGGCGTTCTCAAAAAATAAAATCAACGCACTCAAGAGTAATGCGGCTCTGTCCTGTCCTTCGAAAATGATTTTGGCACAGCATGCTAACGCCAAAGAGGCTCAGGCGATGTTTGAAGCTAAAGAGGCGGGAGAATGAAGCGGCGAACTAAAGTCAAAATAGACGCAGATTAACCGCCAAACGCTCAGATAATCTACTTGTATCCCTTGTGGGTATGCTGTACCATTCTGCGCCCTAAACATATTGTTATTAACATGCATGTGGTGTCCGACTACGGGTTGGAAGAGCGACATGGCCTTACACTTTTGAGGTAACCCCAATGAAACCAGGTATCCACCCAACATACGCTATCATCACTGCAAACTGTACTTGTGGTAACGTTATCAAAGTAAACTCTACTGCTGGTAAAGATCTGCATTTAGACGTATGTGGTGCTTGTCACCCATTCTACACTGGTACACAAAAAGTTGTTGATACTGGCGGTCGTATCGACAAATTCAACAAGCGCTTCGCAGTGCTTGCAAAGAAATAATTGCGATTGCAATGTTTCTAGAAAAGGCGCCTATGGCGCCTTTTTGCTTTCTGTCATTTGCTGAACTGCTTTATTTACGCCTATCTTAATACTTATGTTAAATCCCCCATCTGGTACGACTTCACTCAATTAATCGTCAACTTACTGAGTATTGCGAGTTCAAGTATGTAATTCGACTTATTTATAGCAATTATCTATAAGATAAATATGCTAGCCGTTATATATTGTAATTTAACCAACATTTTTGAGATTAACTCGCTACAACTAGCGCTATAACTACAAAATATATGTTTGTTTCCTACAAAATATATTAAGAAATGCAGCTTTATTATAGGAGATAAGTTTATAAAACTAAGCTTAGAGGTGATATTTGCAGGCTAAAGTGAAATTTCTGAATCTCTTATTTAAAAATCCCCCTTATTGGCGTATCTTACCCCGACCAGCCAGACTATTAACATCACCCTTTGGTGAGACTAGATGTGTGTTGGTAGGCCTTACTCTCATAAATTATAAATGTCGCATTTCAGGATTTTAAAATGTCAGATATTCGTCAACAAGCACTCGATTATCATGAATTTCCAATACCAGGCAAAACCGCAGTTTGCCTTACCAAACCTGCCGAAACGAGTCACGATCTCGCTCTAGCTTATAGCCCTGGAGTGGCTGAGCCTGTGCGTGAAATCGCGGCTAATCCTGACAATGCGTATCGTTATACCAATAAAGGTAATACGGTTGCCGTGATTACCAATGGTACGGCGATCTTAGGTTTAGGCAATTTAGGCCCCTTGGCTTCTAAACCTGTGATGGAAGGCAAAGCATTATTATTCAAGCATTTTGCAAATATCGATTCGACAGATATTGAGATCACCCACAATACGCCTGAAGAATTTATCAATACAGTTGCTGCGATTGCTGACACTTTTGGTGGTATCAATCTTGAAGATATTAAAGCGCCAGAATGCTTTGTTATCGAACGTGAATTGATTGCCCGTTGTAAAGTGCCAGTATTCCATGACGATCAACACGGCACCGCAATTGTGACCGCGGCGGGTATGATTAACGCGCTGGAAATTCAAGGCAAGTTGATCAGCGACGCAACGTTTGTGTGTATGGGCGCAGGTGCGGCAGCCATTGCTTGTATGACTATGCTGGTCAAGTGTGGTGCGAATCGCGCTAACATTTATATGTTAGACACTAAAGGTGTGATTCATTCTGGCCGTACGGATCTTAATGAATATAAAGCGCTATTTGCGAATGATACTGACAAACGCACGCTTCTTGATGTTATTAAAGGCGCAGACGTGTTTTTAGGTCTATCTGGTCCTGACGTGATAGGTGCAGAAGAAGTTGCATTGATGGCCGATAAGCCAGTAATTTTTGCCTGTTCTAATCCCGATCCTGAAATCAAACCGGCACTGGCTCACGCAACGCGCAGCGATTTGATCATGGGTACGGGTCGTAGCGATTATCCAAACCAAGTGAATAACGTATTGTGTTTCCCGTTTATTTTCCGTGGCGCCTTGGATGTACGTGCGTCATGCATTAACGATGAGATGAAAATCGCCGCGGTTCATGCCATTGCTGCACTGGCAAAAGAGCCTGTGCCTGCGAGTGTGTTGAAGGCTTATCCTAATGTGAGTTCACTGAGTTTTGGCCCTGAATACGTGCTGCCAAAACCTATGGACCCACGTTTATTGCCTAATGTTGCCCGTGCGGTTGCTCAGGCGGCTATCGACTCTGGTGTCGCTGCGATTCCTTCTTTACCTCAATACGCCGACTAGGCTAAAAGTGGTAAAAACATCGAAAAGAGGCTAATTAGCCTCTTTTTTGTTTTTAAGTGGACATTAAAGTCACAGCGTCTTGGTTGCCTTTTAGGTTATGCTACTGAATAATCAACGGACAACTTTGTTGTACTCCTGTTAAAATCGCACAAATAATTATAATAATCCTGCAGGATAGCGGATAGATGAAATTCACCCGAATGTTAACTACAAAATTAACCAGCTTTTGGTTAATGTCATTAGCCGCTATTGCCTTCGTATTTTTGCTGAGCGCTATGATGAGTTTCGTGCAGCTGACCTATAAATTTCAGCAGCAGAAAGTCGCCGAACTCGAAACTATGTTAGTGGACCAATATCAACACCAACCCGATTGGGATTTGGAAGCTTGGCTGCCGCCCATGCTGCTTGCCTACAATGCTGTTGATTTTCGGCTGACCTTGAAAGATGAAGTGATCTTTGCCTATGAAGGCAATCTGACTACGCAAAATGCCATGGTGTATGACCATGTGTTAGAACCCAAATCTGGCCTGCGTATGCAGCTGACCTTAACCCAACCCTTCGAGCATTACACTTTTAGTTGGTATGAAATCCTCATCCTGTTGGTCGGTGTGTTAGCTGTGGCTGCCTTAGTGCGTTTTGGCTATTTATGGTTTTCCCAGCAATTGGATGGCATTGAAGAATTAGCCTTACGCAGTCGATTGATTTTGCAAGGTAAGCACGAGCAAGCACTCGCGACCCCCGGAAATGGCAAGCCAAGGCTGATTAACCGCGCTTTGACCAAGTTGTTAGAAGAATTACAAGACGCACAAAAAGAGCGCGGTCGTTTTGACAAGTTCATTCGTTCTAATACCTTTCTCGATGCGGAAACCCGCATTGGTAATCGACTTTTCTTAAATAACCGTCTCGACGCCCTTAGCCATAATCAGGCGATGCTCGCCCATGGGGTGATTTATTTATTAGAGATGGATGATCTGGATTTATTGCAGCAATCCCAAGGTGAAGCGGTAACTAAAGAGTTATTAAATTCGACCGTCAACGCGATAAGCCAATTGCTGCAAACCCAAGCTAACAGTATTTTTGCCCGTCGTTCTCACAATCAATTTGCCATAGTCGTGCCGCAAATCTCGTTAATCGAAGCGGACCAATTCGCCAGTAAGTTGCTTAAGATATGTTTGAGCCAGCCTTTACCCGAAGTCGACAATAGCGATAACTTTTTCCACCTCGGATGTGCTTATTTTACCGCAGGCGATAATGCGGCGCAGTTAATTGAAGAAGCCGATATGGCTTTGAGGGCGGCACAATTACAGGGCAATAGTAATTGGTTTATGTACGACAAAGGCGCAATTGATGAAGAGTTTGCTAAAGGCTCGGTGCGTTGGCGCAGCTTTTTAGAAAACGCGTTAGTGCAAAGGCGATTCTTCCCCTTTAGCCAGCCTATAATCGATTCTGATGGTAATGAGCATCATAAAGAAATATTTACTCGGGCGCGGGATAATCAAGGAGCGCTAATTCGTGCCACACTGTTTATTCCAATGGCGAATAAATGTGGTTTAATGCCGCAGGTCGAACGGCAAATTATTGAGCGGGTATTGTTGTTACTGTCGAATGAATTAGCGGGTGGCGTATCGAATACTCAAACAAATAAAAAACCAGCGTCACAGATATACAGTATTAATCTGAGTTTGGATTCGCTAATGAGTCGAGCTTTTACCCAATGGCTAAAAACGACGCTGTTAGAATATCGCCATCTGACCACGCGACTGATTTTCGAAGTGTCGGAAGATATCGTGATTCAACATCAAGAAAAATTACAGCCAAAATTAGACATGATCCGTAAAATGGGTGCGAGATTATGTGTTGATCATGTGGGTCAGCAGGTCGTTGGCACTTACTATATTCGTGAATGTCATTTTGATTTAATTAAGCTACATAGATCGATTGTGCGGCATATTCATTTACGCCCAGAAAACCAATTATTCATCCGTAGCTTGATTGGCGGTCTGTATCGAACGGAAGTGCAAGTTTGTGCCGAGGGGGTCGAAGTCTTCGAAGAATGGCAGACACTGCAAATCCTCGGTGTTGGCGCAGCGCAGGGAATGTATTTCAGTGAACCCATAGAGGCTAAGTAATGAAAGTGTGGTATTTGGGTGACTAATGTCGTCTTAGAGACAAATAGATCCTATTATTCACGTATTTATCTATAAAATACGAGTATTTGCAGCTAAACTATCCAGTGCCAAAATAATGACGTTTGCTGTTTAAATTAGCGATAAAGCAAGTCAGAGGGCAAGGAACACTGGAGAGTGGAGTGACAGGACGTTTAAGCAAAAGAGACTACTCACGCTTTTAAATTCAGTTGGTTACAGGCATCTTTATGGAAAAAAGTCTTATAGGTCGACTCGCCTTTTGGCAGAAAAAAACGGATCCGACTAGCCTTGGCATCTATGTTTATGCCGATAAATTATGGGTTTACGCACCTGCTCAAAGTGATCGTACTGAACTGTGGTTACCCTTCGAGCTTAAAGATGAGCACTGGTCATCGGCGTTTGCTGCCGTCGCTAAATCCTTCCCTAATGCCCAATTACAACTGGTTTTAGCTTCAGGGCTTTATCAATTACTGCTGACTGATAAACCCAATGTCGATACTGTCGAATTATCCCAAGCCTTGCTGTGGTCAATTAAAGACATGGTGACGCTACCTGTGCCGCAAATCCATTTAGACTATTTCGAGTCACCCATTCCCAGTAATAAAATCAATGTGGTGGTGGTCGATAAAGCTAAACTCGTGAGCATGGTACAGGCCATTCATGAACAAAATTTACAACTTATCGGTATCAGTATCGAAGAGTTAGCCATGACCAACTTATTTGGTGATGACCACCAAGCTCGTCTGGTGGTCAGCCATATTCCAGGGCAAGAATTGTTATTGACTGTGGTTAAGCAAGGGCAGCTGTACATGCAGCGGCGTGTGCGCGGATTTACCCAGTTGGATAAGACTCAAGCCGATGAGTTAACTTATGGCATGGCAGATAATTTAAGCTTAGAGATTCAGCGCTCTATGGATTACTTTGAAAGCCAGTTAAGGCAAGCTCCGGTATCTTCTATTGAACTTCTCGCCGATGGCGCCGTGGATACTTTAGCTAAGCTAGTGTCGGCAAACTTTAATCAAGCTGTGAATGTTATCGATAAAAGCTGTGTTGGCGCGCGATTAGCGGGATTAGCCTTTGCCGAATTTTCCAGAGGTGCTGAGTGATTAAATACCGAGTCAATCTCTACACTCCTTCCTTACTTCCGCCAAAGCAAAGATTAACCTTTGCACGTTTGGGGGCTTATGCTGCAGGATTTTTGGTCCTATTTTTAGCCTTAGGCGGTTATATCTACTGGCAAGTCAGTGAGCTGCAACAGGCTCAGCAATTGGCTGCCCAGCAAAAGCTGCAATTCGATACCCAAAAACAGGCATTAGAAGCACAAATTGCAGCGCGTAAACCCGATGCCGAACTCGTTGCGCGAGTCGATTTAGCGGCACAACAGTTAGAGCTGAAGCAGTTACTCATGGGTGAATTGAGTCTTAGGGCCTCTTTAACCAGCCTAGGTTTTGCGCCTGTACTTAAAGATTTAGCGGTCGTGTCGGATGCGAGCGTGTGGCTTAGTCATATCGTCATTAATGAGCAAGATTTTATGTTCGAAGGTTTTGCCGACCATCCCCAAAGCATTCCGCAGTGGATTGGCAAACTTAAAACAACGCAGACTTTAAAGGGGCAAGCTTTCTCGTCGATGAGTATGGATCGCGGTGAAGATAAACCTTTGGCCTTTACCTTGAAGAGCGATAGCAAGGAGGAGACCGCGCAATGAAGCAAAAGTTAGCCCAACTAGGGCAACAGTTTGATGCGTTAAGTCGCCGCGAGCGAGTGCTGATCTCAGTCGCTATTCTGGCCGTGGTCGGTATGCTGAGTTATTTACCCTTAGAGTCTCTGTGGAAAACCCATGTGGCGTTGTCACAACAGCTAAAAGCCTTAGAGCAAGAAAACGTGATTTCGGCCCAGCAGGTTGACTTGTATCAGCAACGTTTAGCGTTAGATCCCAATCAAGATTACCAACAGCGTTTAGTCTTGTTAGAGCAACAGAATCAAGCCTTAGATGCCCAGCTCAATGAGCAGATGGTGGACATGGTGCCTGCAGACTATATGCCAGAGCTATTGGGAAATTTACTGGGACAAGTCCAAGGGATTAAATTAATTAAGTTTATGTCGATTGCACCCATTCCTCTGTTGGCTGTGGGTGAAGAGAGGAAACTCAATCTGTATAGCCATGGTATTCGTATAAGTTTAGAAGGCGATTACTTCTCAGTGCTGCGCTTTGTGGAAGCCGTTGAGGCCATGCCAGATAAACTTTATTGGAAGCGTCTCGACTATAAAGTCGCGGAATATCCCCAAGCGACAGTAGAGATTGAGCTTTATACCTTGAGTATTAATAAGGACTTTATCAGTGTCTCTAAATAAGTCTTATATTATCAGTGTGTTGTTATTGGTCAGCAGCCCTATAGCGTCTGCTGAATCGCTGCGCGACCCTACCTTGCCCGGTAAAGGTTTTGCTGTGGTCGGCCATGCGAGTCAAGCGCAGGATCAGGCAATGGTACTTAACAGCATAGTGAGTTCAGGCAACACGGCTTATGCTGTGATAAATAACAAGATATTGTCTGTTGGCGACAGCATTGAGGGGCAGAGTATCGTCAAGATCACCCCCACTTATGTGTCGCTGTCCGATGGACGGAAATTGACATTGTTTCAAGCAATAACAGAGAGATAGGGAATACACCTCAGATGAAAGCGATTAAATACTTTACACCTCTGCTCTCACTTTGCCTTGTGGCGTGTCAGACCACAAATAGGCCACAGCCGGAGGCGAGTAAGGCGGCACTAGCGGCCTCAATGGCGACGGCGACGGCATCAACGACGCCACCGCCTGCGACTATGCCGGATGCGGTTCAGCGAGAATTGAATTCGGGCGCTTTACTGTCAGGCTTAACCCCTGCGCTGGAGACTGAGCGTCGTTTCGATGTCTCTGCCCATGATGTGGATGCCAAAGTATTTTTTCCAAGCTTAGTCCAAGGTACGCCGCTGAGTGTTGCCGTGCATCCTGATGTGCAAGGTACGATTTCGTTATCCCTTAAAGGTGTAACTTTAAGCGAAGCAATTCAAGTGGTTGAAGATATCTACGGTTACGAAGTGAGCCGTGAAGGGCGTATTCTAAGAGTGTTCCCCGCTGGAATGCGTACTGAGACTTTCCCGCTGAATTATCTTTATATGGAGCGCGACGGCTTATCTGTGACCTCTGTGAGTTCTGGACGCATTTCCGATAGCAATAATTCCAATAGTAATTCGAACAATAACAACTCAAATAACAGTGGTTCGAGTAATAATAATTCCAACAGCAGTAACGGCAACAACTCCAGCAGCAATGGCAGCAGCGATAGCAGTAACGGTACATTTATCCGCTCGCGCACTAAGACTGATTTTTGGGGCGAGCTGAAAGAAACGCTGACGGCGATTATTGGTGACACAGGAAATGGGCGGCAAGTGGTGGTTACGCCGCAGGCGGGTTTAGTGACCATTCGTGCTTTCCCTAGTGAATTACGCCAAGTTCGCACTTTCTTAAATTCTGCCGAGAGTCATCTGCAGCGCCAAGTAATCTTGGAGGCTAAGATCATCGAAGTCACATTATCCGATGGCTATCAGCAAGGTATCCAATGGGAGAATGTGCTGGGTCATGTCGGCAATACGAATGTGAATTTTGGGACTTCGAAAGGCCCTGGGTTAAGCGATAAAATCACTTCGGCGATTGGTGGTGTGACCTCGCTGAGTATTAAAGGCTCCGACTTTACGACCATGATCAATCTATTAGATACCCAAGGCGATGTGGATGTATTGTCTAGCCCAAGGGTGACTGCATCGAATAATCAAAAAGCTGTGATTAAAGTCGGTACCGATGAGTATTTTGTCACTGACGTTTCATCGACCACAGTAGCGGGCGCAACGCCTGTGACCACTCCACAAGTCGAGCTCACGCCGTTTTTCTCAGGCATTGCCTTAGATGTCACGCCGCAAATTGATAGTGACGGTAATGTGTTATTGCACGTGCATCCATCCGTTATCGATGTGAAAGAGCAGACTAAAGATATCAAAGTGAGTGATGCTTCGTTGGAGCTACCTTTAGCGCAGAGTGAAATTCGCGAGTCTGATACCGTTATCCGCGCCGCTTCCGGTGACGTGGTCATCATAGGTGGCTTGATGAAGAGCGAAAATACCGAAGTCGTCTCGCAAGTGCCTTTGTTGGGTGATATTCCTTTCCTCGGTGAATTGTTTAAAAACCGCAGCAAGCAAAAGAAGAAAACTGAGCTGATTATTCTGTTAAAACCTACGGTAGTTGGCGTCGATACCTGGAAAACTGAGCTACAACGTTCTAAGACCTTATTAGATCGTTGGTATCCGGAGACAAAGTAAGCTTCTATGTATCAGAAGCATTTTGGCCTAAGCCAAGCCCCATTTTCATTGACACCCAATACCGGATTTTTTTTCGGCCTATCGCCACACGTAGAAGCCTTGCAAGTGTTGCAAACTGCGCTACAAACGGGTGAAGGTTTTATCAAGGTGACAGGGGAGGTGGGGACAGGTAAAACTCTGATTTGCCGCAAGCTTATCAATGAATTACCCACTAAGTTCCATTGCGCCTATCTACCCAATCCTTACCTTACGCCTGCAGAGTTACGCTGGGCGGTGGCGAGTGAGTTAGGCCTTAAATACGCCAGCAATATCGACCAGCAGCAGCTCACTGGGCTTATCCAGCAGCAGCTTTTAGCGTTGAGCGCCCATGGTCACGCCATCGTATTAGTGCTCGATGAAGCGCAGGCATTGCCGGACGCCAGTCTAGAAGCGTTGCGGTTATTCACTAATCTCGAAACCGAGACGCGTAAATTATTGCAGGTGGTGTTATTTGGGCAACCTGAGCTTGATGAAAGGCTTAAACGCCAAGAATTCAGGCAATTAAGACAACGTATTACTTTTAGCTACAACCTTCGCCCACTGACATGGGATGAAACCGATGCTTATATTCGCCACCGGCTAGCCATTGCAGGTCGTGCGGGCGAACCACTCTTTACATCACGGGAAACACGTCAGATTGCCTATGCGTCCCGAGGGATCCCCAGATTGATCAATATTCTTGCCCATAAAGCCTTGTTACTGAGTTTCGGCGAGGGCGCTACGCGTGTGCAAACCTCCCACGTTAAAGCGGCGATTCAAGACACTGAAGATGCGAGCGTGCGCCGATTATTGTCGTGGAAATGGCTGCCTTTTTTCACTCTGATAACTGTGGCTTTCGGTTTGGGATTACAACACGTTTTGAGGAGTGTTGTATGAGTGTGATCAACAAGATGTTGCAGGACCTCGACAAACGTCAGCAGGGGCACGAACTCAGCAATGTGGCTCAACCGCAGGTGCAATATTTAGCTCGCAGGCGTTCATCATCTCACTGGCTGCTGCTCTGTGGTTTGTCACTGCTACTCGGTGGCGGCACGGTTTATGGCTGGCAATTTTTCATGGCAGAGCCTGCAGAAGCGACAGCTTCATCTCAAGCGCAGGAACAAGATACTTTAACCGCCCAAACTGAGTCTGTGCGGATCGACAGTGTTGCCTCAGAAGAAGCTTCACCTAACGTCGATGCCGCTGCAGAACCCTTGAAGCTTGCGACGACACAGAAGATTGCGGCGGCGATGACAGCGAATAGTGAAGAGTTTGAACCAAGTGCCACCGAAGTGGCATCGAGTCAGGCACCAGAATTAGGAACCGCAAAAGAAGCTGAGCATGAGCAACAAGCTCAGTCTCAGTCGCAACCACAACAAAAACCACAAGCAGACGTGAGCCTTGCACTCGCAGCGGACAAGGTCGATACGGTAAGCGAGCCAAGCCACTCGCAGCCAAGCCATTCACAGCCAAGTAGTGCGACATCGAGTGTGCGTAGCGCCGAGGTCACTGTAGCTGCGCCCTCTGCGTTAATGATGTCGGAGCGGGCCAGTGTGGCCGCCGATAATGAAGGTAACGCGAGTAATGGGCTTAACGTACAAGAAGTTAAAGCAGATGCTGGCGCTAATCGACTTGCGCCCAAAGCACAAGGGCAAATGGCGATTACTGAGGTGAAGTTGACGCCAAAGCAGCTAGCAAAGAAGCGGTTCACGTTAGCGAGCGAGGCCGAAAGGGATGGCAAGCTCAAAGAGGCCATTAGTTATTATGAGCAAACATTAGCGCTCGACCCCAGTATGCACGAAGCGCGCAAACAATTAGCTGCGCTGCATTATGGGCAAGGTCAATTAGCCAAAGCCAGTGAAGTGTTACAGCAAGGTATGCTGTTATTCCCACAGCAGTTAGACTTTGCCTTATTGCTCGCTCGGGTTCAGCAAGCCGCTGGTCTGGCTGATCTCGCATTAGCGACGTTAGCCAACATACCTGATACGCATCCGCTGGCGAGACAAAAGTGGATGGCACAATCGGATCTGGCGCAAAAGCTAGGGCAGTTTTCAGTGTCGGAACAAGCCTACAGGCAGTTATTACAACAAGAACCTCAACAGGCTAAATGGTGGATGGGGCTGGCCTATGCGCTTGATTCGCAGCAGCAATTTACCCAAGCACGCCAAGCCTATCGGACTGCATTAGGCCACAGAGGCTTATCGGCGCAGGCGAGTGCCTTTATCGAACAACGTTTGACTCAGCTAGGAGATAGCCAATGAAACCCAGATTAAAAATGCGTTTAGGCGATCTGTTAGTTCAAGAAGCCATTATTACCGAAGCCCAGCTACAACAGGCGTTAGGCGAGCAGCGTAATACGGGCAAAAAACTGGGTCGTACCCTCATTGATCTGCAATCGATTACAGAGCATCAGTTGCTGCAGTTCTTGTCGCAACAATTGAATGTGCCTTTGCTCGATATCAGTAAAATGCCAATCCCAGCTGAAGTCGTTCATCTTATTCCTGAGGTGCAAGCCCGACGTTTCCGCGCTTTAGCGGTTGAAGACAGGGGCGATAGCGTACTGGTAGCTATGAGTGATCCTGCCGATTTGCAGGCGCTCGATCACCTCGAAATGCTTATCGCACCTAAGCGTTTGAAGTTAGCGGTAGCGCCCGAGCAACAACTGCTGCAAGCGTTTGATAACTTATATCGCCGTACAGACCAAATTGCTCAGATCGCCGGTAAGCTCGAAGAAGAATACGCCGCCGATGAGATGTTCGATTTAGCCAGTCTGACTTCGGGCGACAGTGACAATGAAACCACAGTGGTTAAGTTGCTGCAGTCGATTTTTGAAGATGCGGTGCAAATGCGTGCCTCGGATATCCATATAGAACCCGGTGATAAAGCCCTACGTATTCGCCAGCGTATCGATGGTCAGTTACACGAAACGATTCTGAATGAAGTTAATATTGCCGCAGCTTTAGTATTGCGACTTAAGTTGATGGCAGGACTCGATATTTCTGAAAAACGTTTGCCGCAGGATGGCCGTTTCCACATGGAAATCAAAGGTCACCATATCGATGTGCGTATGTCGACTATGCCGATTTACCACGGCGAATCTGTGGTAATGCGGTTACTCGACCAATCGGCGGGTTTATTGACCCTAAACGAAACCGGTATGCCGCCTGCTATTTTGGCGCGTATTCGTAAACAGATAAAACGTCCTCACGGCATGTTGTTGGTTACTGGTCCCACGGGTAGCGGTAAAACCACCACTTTGTACGGTATTTTGAGTGAGCTCAATACCGCCGACCGTAAGATCATCACGGTGGAAGATCCGGTCGAGTATCAATTGCCACGGATAAACCAAGTACAAGTTAACCATAAGATTGGCTTAAACTTTTCCAACGTATTGCGCACCACCTTACGTCAAGACCCCGATATCATCATGGTCGGGGAAATGCGTGATCAAGAAACCGTTGAGATTGGCCTGAGGGGCGCATTAACGGGTCACTTTGTATTATCAACCTTGCACACTAACGATGCGGTCACCAGTGCACTGCGTTTGCTCGATATGGGCGCCGCCAGTTATTTGGTCGCCAGTGCCTTGAGGGTGATTATTGCCCAGCGTTTAGTGCGCCGCGTTTGCCATAACTGTGGCGTTGAGTATCAGCCGACACCGCAGGAAAAAGCCTGGCTGAGTAGTGTGAGTCATAAAGACTTTAGCCATGCGAACTTTAGAATCGGTACCGGCTGTCAGAGTTGTAACGGCAGCGGTTATCGTGGCCGTATTGGTATTTTTGAAATCCTCGAGTTGGATGAGAAGATGATCGATGCGATGCGTACCGGTAATCCGCAGGATTTTGCCAGAGCCGCGTTGCAGAGCCCTAACTTCACCCCACTCGCCGAGTCAGCGTTGCAATATCTGAGCGAAGGCATGACGACCATTGAAGAGGTGGCTAAGCTGGTAGAGGATGTGAGTGAATCACAAATACCTTTGTCGAAGGATATTATTAGCCAACAAGGCGTTGAGGCGTAATTATGCCGATTTATCAATACCGTGGACGCAGTGGTCAAGGTCAATCCGTTACGGGGCAATTGGATGCGGCATCGGAAAGTGCCGCTGCTGACATGCTATTGGCGCGGGGGATTATCCCCCTTGAGGTCAAAGTCGCCAAAGTGGTTAAGTCATTCTCACTGGCTAAGTTATTTGGTGGAAAAGTCGCGTTAGAAGAATTACAGATTTTTACTCGGCAAATGTACTCCTTGACCCGTTCTGGCATCCCGATTTTGCGGGCGATTGCGGGCTTGTCTGAAACCGCGCATTCCCAGCGGATGAAAGATGCGCTCAATGATATTTCTGAGCAGCTCACCGCAGGCCGACCCTTATCATCATCCATGAATCAACATCCCGATGTATTTGATTCCTTGTTTGTTTCTATGGTGCACGTGGGCGAAAACACAGGTAAGTTAGAAGATGCCTTTATTCAGCTTTCTGGCTATATCGAGCGTGAGCAGGAAACACGGCGGCGAATTAAATCGGCCATGCGTTATCCCATGTTTGTCTTGATTGCGATTGCGCTCGCTATGGTGATCCTCAATATTATGGTGATCCCTAAGTTCGCTGAGATGTTTTCCCGCTTTGGCGCCGACTTACCTTGGGCGACAAAAGTGCTGATAGGTACATCGAATCTGTTTGTGAATTATTGGGCGCTGATGTTGGTGGTGTTGATTGGCACTATTATCGGCATTCGTTACTGGCACCATACGGAAAAAGGCGAGAAGCAGTGGGATAAGTGGAAGTTACACATCCCTGCCGTGGGATCGATTATCGAGCGCTCGACGTTAGCTCGTTATTGTCGCAGTTTCTCTATGATGCTCAGCGCTGGCGTGCCGATGACGCAGGCCCTAAGTTTAGTGGCTGATGCGGTAGATAATGCCTACATGCACGACAAAATAGTCGGTATGCGCCGTGGGATTGAGTCTGGTGACTCTATGTTAAGGGTATCGAATCAGAGCAAGTTATTTACGCCACTAGTGCTGCAAATGGTGGCCGTGGGCGAAGAAACAGGGCAAATCGATCAATTACTCAATGATGCGGCAGACTTCTATGAGGGCGAAGTAGACTATGATTTAAAGAACCTCACCGCTAAATTGGAGCCTATTTTGATCGGTTTTGTGGCCGTGATTGTCCTCGTGTTGGCCTTAGGGATATACCTGCCCATGTGGGATATGCTCAATGTGGTCAAGGGCGGTAAATAATCGATATGGAAAATGTTTATCTCCTCTCTTATGTGTGGGGCTGAGGTTAAATGCAGACTCAGCAAAAGGCAGAAAGCGATCTATTACGCCTCTATGGGCGTATGATAACCATAGGGTTAGTGTTGGTTATCATGGCGGTGATTGGAGCTAAGTACTTTTTTACCCTACCGCAAATTGCGGCCCGTGGATTAGAAGTTGATCATGCGCGTTTTTTAAATGTGCTGGTGATGGCGCGCTCCCAATGGTTATCTTTGGGTAAGCCGCCGCAGATGCAGTTGAATTGGGAGGCGTTTGACAATTCCGCCAAGGAAACTGAGCCAAGTGTCGTTGATGTGAATGGTTTAGGTTGGCCGCAACCTAAACAGTTAAACGGCCAAGGTTGCCAAGATTTATGGCAGCAACTTATGGGCGCAGAAGTGGATAACGCAGGGCTGGTTGCAGATTACTTAGTTAAAGATAACAGCTGCCACTATCGGTCGCACAATGGCGATAGTTTAGGCTATCAACTGAACTCTGGCAGGGTCATTTTTTTGACTGCACCCTAAAATATTGTTAACTCAAAGGCTTTTTAAAATTGATTTAGCTGTTAGAATAAAATTTCTTAAGTATGGGGCATATATATGAAAACTAAGCAAACAGGTTTCTCATTAATAGAGCTTGTGATTGTGATTGTGATTTTAGGGCTACTCGCCGCAACCGCGATCCCACGATTTTTAAATGTCACCGATGATGCTGAAGACGCCAGTGTTGATGGTGTCGCGGGTGGTTTATCGACTGCCGTTAGCTTTGTGCGTTCACAGTGGGAAGTCGATGGACGCCAAAATAGCAGCGTGATCCTCGACGGCAACACAGTTAATGTCGATACACGTTTTGGCTATCCGACAGGAACTTCAGTAACGGATGTGACTGCTATGACGGATGCGAGTTGCCAACAAGTATTTAATACCGTGCTGCAGAGCGCTCCTCGTAATGTGCTCTACACTCAAGATGCACGTAATCAACGTTATACCGTGCGCGTGATTGATGGCGCAGGTGGTAGCGCTAATTCGATTACAGGTACTGTCGTTGCTGGTTTAGATTTATGTGTTTATCACCAAGTGGCTTCACTGGTGCTAAATCAAACAACTGGCGTACCGACTCCAACACCGGATTTATCAACAGCTGGTGCGAAAGGAATCGTGTATAACCCAGGTACAGGTAAGGTGCTAAGCTTTACTCAAACGCCATTTGTGCCATAGGCTGTAATTAACAGTTTTATTTTGTTCATGTTTTAAGTAACTTAGTTCAGAAGTGACTTAACTTAATTAGTACTCACACGAGTACTCACTGATAAAGAAAGGTAGTTTGATATGAAAAGACAACAAGGTTTTACCTTAATTGAATTAGTCGTAGTGATCATTATCTTAGGTATTCTTGCTGTCACAGCGGCACCTAAGTTTATTAATTTGCAAGGTGATGCGCGTGTTTCTGCATTGAATGGCTTAAAAGCATCAATCCAAGGTGCAAATAGCTTAGTTTATTCAAAAGCTGCATTAGCTGGTGAAGAAAAAAAAGCATTTGACGCAACAATTCCTCCTTCTGTAGATATAGGTACCGAAACCCCAGCGGTTACACATTTTGGTTATTTACAAGCTGACGAAGCAGAGCTTGAAAATGCTATCGATATTTCTTTCGATGCAGGAACCAGTGCTACAGATCCAACAGTTGTTACTAGTACTGGTGCAGATTGGATTATATTTGAAGGCACTGGTATTGTGACTATGTGGCAAAAAGGTGCTCCAGCAGAATGTCGTATCACCTATACACAAGCAACGAGTGCGACAGTAGCTCCTGTTTTATCCGCAGTTCCTGATGCTTCAGATTGTTAATATTAGTAAAATAAAAGGCCTGCCTAGCAGGCCTTTTTTTTAGGTAAAATGCGGTTCTTACAGGATTTCAAAAATGAGTCAGCCAAGAATTTACCGACATTTATTTGCGTTAATCATATCGTTGGCAGAAACTGAACCTAGCACTTGAAATCAGCAATTAACCCGAGCGATGCTTAACTTCTCTATGTCAAAACAGGCCGGATTTACCTTAGTTGAATTAGTGACGACCATCATCTTGATTTCAATTCTTGCTGTGGTTGTGCTGCCTCGCCTGTTTACCCAATCTTCTTACAGTGCCTATAGTTTACGTAATGAGTTCATTAGCGAGCTGCGTCAAGTACAGCAAAAAGCGCTCAATAATACTGACAGGTGTTTTCGTGTAACTGTTTCTGGCACTGGCTATCAAGTGAGTCAATTCCCTGCCCGAAATGGGGCGGTTTGTTCTGGTACTGCATTATCGCCAAACCCGCTTTATACCCAAGCTTTTCAAGGCGGTGCTCAATTAGTGTTAGTGAGCACTAACAGTAGCAACTTCAGCCTCGATTTCGATATCAATGGCCGACTTTTTCCAAGCTGTAATGGTGATTGTATTAGTGTGATTGCTAATGACACTGTGATGATTAATGTCTCTAGCGAGGGTTATATTTATGCGAATTAATCCTTTGCTGTTTTCAATAAAAAAATCAATAAAAGCATCCAAAAAAGCCAAACCACAGCAAGGTTTTACCCTTATCGAATTAGTGATTGGCATGCTGGTGATGGCCATTGCGATTGTGATGCTAACCAGCATGTTATTTCCACAGGCGGATCGTGCGGCTAAGACTTTGCATAGAGTGAAGAGTGCCGAGCTTGCTCATTCGGTGATGAATGAGATCTGGGGCAAGCGTTACGATCAAAACACTAATGCCAATGGTGGTACGCCAGCCTGCGGTAGTCCACTTGGAAGCAATTGTTCCATTTCCTTGGGTCCTGAGGTGGGTGAGAGTCGTAACGACTTTAACGATGTGGACGATTACAACGGCTTAAATGAAACCGCGACTATGCTCAACTCAACCCAAACCTATGCCGCTGCTTATCCTAACTATAGTTTAAGTGTCACTGTCGCCTATGGGCCTGCGCCCAATACTAAGCTAGTCACGATTAATGTGACGACGCCGGACAATGAAGTAATTACTTACAATCTGGTGAGGAGCAATTACTAATGAGCTCTTTTTCAGCCAAGCGTATGCAAACATCCAAACGGGGTTTTACCTTAGTCGAGATGGTCACAGTTATCTTGATTCTGGGGATTCTTGTGGTCGGGGTGAGTAGTTTTATTATTTTTGGTACGCGGATTTTTGTTGAGTCGAGTTCAGTCGATCAAGTACTAAGCCAGAGCCGTTTTGCCGTTGAGCGAATGACCCGTGAGCTGCGTAGTGCTTTGCCTAATAGTGTACGTCTAAATAGCGATTCGCTGACCTATCAATGTGTTGAATTTGTGCCGATCGAGGCCAGCACGACTTATCTTACTATGCCAATCATCCCCGCTGCGGCCGCGAGTACTGGGATAGTTATTCTAGATAATACCGCGAGTGCGATTCGCGTGAATCAATTCGCTTGGATCTATCCTTTGGTTGACGCCGATGTGTATAGCAGCGCGAGACAAAAACGGGCACAGGTTAAAACGATTGCTATCTCGGGTAATCAAGTGACACTGACTTTTACTGCGCCAACACGTTTTTCCGAAGCATCACCACGACAAAGGATCTATTTTGGTTCGAGTCCTGTGAGCTATTGCTTTGAAAAGGGTGCAAGCGGTAATGATTTACAAATAGTGCGTTATGCTGGTTATAACTTTAATACCGTTCAACCAAATCCAGCCACTATGGGTACGGGCGTGCTAATGGCGCAAAGTGTGGCGAATCGTCTCGATAATAGTAATGACTTGCCGTTGATCTTAACGCCATCGAGTTTAGTCAATAATGCCATGGTGCACTTGCAGCCAAGATTTAATGTCAATGGTGAGACGTTCCAATATCGACATCAAGTGCAGGTAATCAATGTTCCTTAATTCACAGCGTCGCTCGATAGGGCGTAATTCAGCATCCAGATCATCACTATCAAGATCGTCCTCTCACGCTCTGCCTGAGCGGCAGCGTGGCAGTGCGTTAATCATTGGCGTGTTTGTGATTACCGTGATGTTTCTGCTGGCATCGGCACTGATCAATATTGTGGAAGACGGTGATGTTGGGCTCACCCAAGAAGTATGGGGAACCCGTGCCTTTGCTGCGGCGAACAGTGGCGCCGATGCGTCGCTGGCTAAGTTGTTTCCATTGAATGGCAATGTTGGAACGTGTTTAGCATCAGATGTTTGGACACCGCCCGATGTAACTGGTTTTCATGCCTGTAGTGTGACGTTGACTTGTACAGCATATGCGGTAGACACAGTCACTCAATATCGAATCAGCAGTAAAGCGGTATGCGAAAGCGGCGAAACGCGCGTCAGCCGACAAGTTGAGGTAGAAGCCCGTGGGAATTAATCTTTTTCATCGTGCCATATTGGCAGTACTTATCTTGAGTTTCCCTTCTGCTGTGATGGCATTCGACCCTATTGACCAGAGTGTTATTTTTGCCAAGGTTGCTCAAGGGCATCATGGCGATAACTCTAACGTATGCCATCAGATATCATCGCCACAGCTGATGATAAACGGTAATGGCATTATTAATGGTACTGGTGGTGCTGCATTAGATTATTGTTCGAGTAACGATGGCAGCGGGCTTGCTAATAACAGTTGTGATAACGGTTCTGGTGGAGTGCGTAAATGTACTATCGATGGCAGTGATATTCGAGGGTTAAAATTAACTGGGAGCAATGCTTTTTTATCGAGTAGCGGCGCTGGTGGCGGTTATGGTTCTTGTAATAGTGGCGAGCAATTAACACTTGGTGCTAATGGGCAAAATCAGTTTAGCAATGTTTCGCTTTATTCTGCTTGTACTCTGACTCTATCGGCAACTCAAAATGAGTATCGATTTAACACTATCGCTATTGGGGGCGGGGCGACGCTCGTTTTATCCGAGGGGGACTATTGGGTAGATAGTTTTACCTTGAACCAAAATGCTAAGGTGATTTTGCAAGGTAATGTCCGCATTTTTACCAAACAAAAATTTGAGTTAAATGGCGGTAAATTTAATGAAAATAATACGGCTTCTGCACTTATTATCGGTTATAGCGATATTCAGCTAAATAGTGATGCTTTACTCAATGGGCGAGTTTATAGCGATGCAACATTAAGTTTAAATAATAACTCGATTATTAATGGTCGTGTCACGAGTCGTTATTTAGTCATGAGTGGTGGCAGTATTAATGAAGATTTGCCTGTTGCACCGCTACAATTACAGTTTGGTAAAGCGACCACTACTTCAGTGACGTTTGCCAATGCTTTCCCTGTTGGCGTGAAACCACTTATTTTCCTTATGCCGACAATATCAACGGCGAATACTAGCAACGATGGACCTGCATCAACCTTTGTATCATCTGTGACTAATACCGGATTTACTTGGGTGCAAAGTGAACCAACGAGTCCCTCAAACCGCTATATCGCTTCGAATAGTATGCCGGAAGTGCATTGGATTGCTGTGACGGCAGGTTCACATGTTTTATCCGATGGCAGTCAACTTGAAGCAGGTAGAATCTCTACCGTTAACGCATTGAACATGAGTAACTCTGCCTGGACGAATGTGCCGCTGAATACGTCTCTGAATGTCGTATTGAATCAGTTGCAGACGCGCAATAATTCTTCCTGCTGGCTGACAAGCGTGGCACAGTTAAATTCGAGTGGTATTCAACTCAATTTAGATACCTCTGAGGTCCGTTCTGGAACTCAATGTAAACCTGGTAATCTGCGAAGTTTACAATCAGAAACGATTGGTTATTTAGCGGTAAAATCCAGTGTTGGCACAGTCATACTGAATGGTGAGGATGTTCACTATCAATTCGGTACTGCACTTACCCACACAGGCGGGGGAAATACTAAAACGCTGGCTGAGCAATGTGCTTACAACACGAGTTTGACTGGATTTGTTAATCCTCCGACTTTAGTCGCGGGGAAAGATTCTCGTCGAGGTGGCGATGGTGGCTGGCTAAGACGCTGTAATTTGAGTGCAACTCAAGTCAGTATGGTGAACGACGAAGATACCTATGGCGATAGTGATCGTAGTCATCTTGCTGAAGACTATGGCTTTGTTGCGCTGGAGAAAGTCGCGCCAGTTGAAGAGTGTTTTACTGATGACTTTTCCCGCAGCAGCTTAGGTAACGATTGGGCAACGAAAGTGCTGGGTTCTTCTACTCCGCCGGCTATCAACGGGGGGCGATTAAGAATCACGCCAGCATTGGGTAATCAGGCCACTGCAAGTACTTACCAGCGGTTATTTCCTGCTGAAGGCAATCTCGTCACGATAGAGTTTGATTATTATGCTTGGTCACCTACATCTGGAACGGGAGGTGATGGGGTTGCGGTTATTTTATCGGACGCTTCTGTTACACCGCAACCTGGCAGCTTTGGCGGTTCACTCGGATATGCACAACGTGATGATGGTACGCCGGGCTTTGCGGGAGGTTGGATTGGTGTCGGTTTGGATGAGTATGGTAATTTTTCCAATCCGAATGAGGGGAAGAACGGTGGCCCTGGATTTAGATCTCAATCGGTAACATTACGCGGTTCTGTGGCGGCAAATTATCAGTATTTGGCTGGTACCGCGGCGAATTTGAATCCTAGAATTGATGTTCGTAGTACGTCAACCGCAGCACCAAATCATAAGTATCGGATTAGAGTTGATTCAACTATCACAGGTCAAGCTTGGGTATCGTTAGACAGAGATGTGCGTGATGGTAATGGATATCAGGTACTTGTCCCTCGATTTAATGCGAGAGCGATATCAGGTCAAGATTCTGTTCCTGCCGATTTTTATCTGTCATTTACGGGTTCTACTGGTGGCGCCAATAACAACCACGAAATCGATAATTTTAAAGTTTGTGCAATAAAATCCAAACCGATTGGCTTACAAGTACATCATTTTGAATTTGATTACTCATCATCACCGCTCACCTGTAAGGCAGAGCCTATGCAGATCAGAGCGTGTGCTGATGGAAATATTCCTTGTACCCTGTTTACTGATCCAGTTAGTGCGCAATTGTCACTGAATCCTGCTAGTAATGGCGGTTGGTACCAAAATGGCAGTAGTGTTAGTAATGTCGGTTTCATCAACGGAATCGCCTCTGTTGACTTACGTCATAATGTCACCACCCCAGTCACAATCGGAGTATCGAGTTCAAATCCTGCCACCGTCCCTGGTAGTAATACCTTGTGCCGCAGTGGCGCTGGCGCGTTATCAACCGCGGCTTGTACGCTGTCATTTGCAGATAGCGGCTTTTTAATTGATATGCCAGATAAATTGGCCAATAAAGCCCAAAATGCGACTATTTCTGCGGTCAGGAAGTCAAACGACAACCTAGAGTGCGTGCCGACGTTTGCTGGTCAAACAAAAAGGGTCGATTTATGGAGTCAATATATTTCGCCTGTCGCTGCATCTATGTTTACCCCAACAGCCGTTAGCGTTAACTCAACGCCTATCAGCGGTTCGAGTTCGTCACCTTCTCCCCTGAATTTATCCTTTGATGCCAGCGGTAAAGCAACAATAGCTGTTAATTATAGCGACGCTGGTAAAGTTGGGCTAAACGCCAAATATACTGGTGTCGCAGGCACTCCCGATGAAGGGCTGGTGATGATAGGTAGCGATCCCTTCGTCAGTTTTCCAGTTGGTCTGTGTGTTACGCCCAAAGACAGCGGTGCTTTGTGCCCTGCGGGAGACGTTAGCTGCGCTGTGTATAAAAAAGCCGGTGAGAGTTTTAATTTGCAGATTGCTGCTAAAGCCTGGGTTGCAGATAACGACACTAATTATTGCGATAACCCAAGTACGCCTAATTACGTTCAATCCAGTATTGTATTGTCGAGTCAATTGGTGGCGCCAAGCTCTGGTGTTCAGGGGGGAGTAGGTATTGCCAGTTACGATCAAGTGGCTGCGACAAATAATCTTAATACAATTGTCCAAAGCATCAGTGAAGTCGGGGTGTTTACATTTAGCGCCGCACCTCCAGCGAGTTACTTGGGATCGAGTTTTTACTCATTACCCCTGGCAAAGAGTGCCAATATCGGCCGTTTTGTGCCTGACAGATTTTTAGTCAGTGACATATCTGTCATACCTGCCTGTGGCGGCTTTAACTATATGGATCAGCTGTTTCCTATGTCGATGAAGCTCAGTGCTTTAAATATCGCGGGGGATATAACGAAAAACTATTTCCCGCCATTCTCCCTGGCTACTGCCAAATTAGTGGGAGAAAACAACAATAATGGTGTCGATTTACAGAGTCGCTTAAGTGCCTTACCTATAAAGACTGATAGTTGGGATCAAGGCGTGGCGATGGTTGATGCTTCTTACCGAGCTAACTTTAGTCGGGTGACCCCAAATGTGGCGACGAATTTGTATCAAGATGGTCCTTTCGAGCTGCTTGATATTGGCGTGCAATTGATGGATAACGATCCTCATCCCAATAGCATTTATTCCTATGTCGCTTCGCCAGATATGGATGCGGCAACGACGGGCAATTGCACTAACTGTAGTGCTAAGAAAATCAGCACTCAAATCTTGCGTCACGGCCGTGTGGTGATGGATAACACCTATGGTCCTGAGACAGAAATACTGCGTATGCCGACTCGGGCCGAATATTGGGATGGCAGTCGTTGGGTACTGAATACCAACGATAGCTGCACAACGGCTGTGTATGGTTTGGGTTCGCAGGTGGACAATGCTGGCCTTGGCTACAACTTTGATCCCGACTTAGTGGTGGGGCAAAGTGTTGTACGTTCTGGCGGGACTGCTACATTCCAAGCTGGCCAATTTGAGTTGCTCTGGCAAGCGGTCACCTCAAGTGGTGCGCCATACCGCGGTCAAGTGACGGCGCCCTTGGATGTGCCGCCATGGCTAGAATGGTACTGGAATTGGAATGGCGTATCACCAAGCATTCTCACAGAACCGCGGGCGAGCGCGTATTTTGGCCGTTATCGTGGCCATGACAAAATCATCTATTGGCGTGAGGTAAACTAATCTGAGTGATTTCAGCTATTGAATTAAACTGAGCCTTTCGTATGAAATGCGCATCAGTTTCATTTATTGAAGGTTGATGAAAACCCTAGTGACAGATTTTAAATGCAATTTCTGAGTTTGACATTTGTTGCTTATTTGTATGTTTCTTCGTTTTAAGTTGTCGATATTTTCGTCAATAAACAGTATTTTCCGCTTAAATACTGTTTTTTAGAGGACGATTTGAAAAAAAATCACTCCATTAGCGATTGTTAACCTCAACGGTCTTGTGGAATCAGGGTGGCATTGATAAAGTTAGCTGATTTTTCTTTTCTTCTGACTCCACAGAATACAGGCTAGTTACATGTTTAAGAAGCTACGCGGCATTTTTTCTAATGATCTATCGATCGATTTGGGTACAGCTAACACATTAATTTATGTTCGTGGCGAAGGCATAGTCCTCAATGAGCCTTCTGTTGTTGCTATACGTGGTGAGCGTAGTGGCTCCGGTCAGAAATCTGTTGCCGCGGTTGGCACAGAAGCTAAACAAATGCTAGGTAGAACGCCTGGCAATATCCAAGCTATCCGCCCAATGAAGGACGGTGTAATTGCAGACTTTTATGTGACTGAGAAAATGCTGCAGCACTTTATCAAACAAGTGCACAACAATAGTTTTTTTCGTCCAAGTCCACGGGTTCTAGTGTGTGTGCCGGTAGGTGCTACTCAAGTTGAACGCCGTGCGATCCGTGAATCAGCCATGGGTGCTGGTGCTCGCGAAGTGTATTTAATTGAAGAACCTATGGCTGCAGCTATTGGTGCGGGTTTACCTGTATCTGAAGCGACAGGTTCTATGGTGGTGGACATCGGTGGCGGTACCACTGAGGTCGCGATTATCTCGCTAAATGGCGTAGTGTATTCGTCTTCTGTGCGTATCGGTGGTGATAAGTTTGATGATGCCATTATCAATTATGTTCGCCGTAACTACGGTAGTTTGATTGGTGAAGCCACGGCCGAGCGTATCAAGCACACTATCGGTACCGCTTATCCTGGCGATGAAGTGCTAGAAATTGAAGTCCGCGGCCGTAACTTGGCGGAAGGTGTACCTCGTAGCTTTACACTGAATAGCAACGAAATTTTAGAAGCCTTACAAGAGCCATTATCAGGTATCGTAAGTGCTGTGATGGTGGCGTTAGAGCAATCTCCACCAGAATTAGCTTCAGATATTTCTGAGCGCGGTATGGTGTTAACCGGCGGTGGTGCGTTATTGCGAGATTTAGACCGTTTATTAATGCAAGAAACCGGAATTCCGGTCATGGTGGCGGACGATCCATTGACCTGCGTAGCTCGCGGCGGTGGTAAAGCCCTCGAAATGATTGATATGCACGGCGGCGATCTGTTCTCCGAAGAAACCTAATTTAACTTCGGTATAGGGCGGTTAATCACCGCCTTAGCTTTCCTATGAAGCCAATTTTTGTTCGTGGTATTTCAAACCAATTCCGTCTGACACTGGCAATTATTTTGTCGGTGGCTTTGCTCGTGGCTAATCATCGCCTCGATCCTGTTCGGCAAAACCTCTCATCTGTCTTTAGTCCATTACAGTATTTAGCCAGTATGCCGGGCGCAGCGCTTGACTGGTCATCTGAAAGTTTTGCCACCCGTAATATGTTGGCACTGCAGAATAAAGAGCTGCTCAGACAACAACTGCTAATGAGTGAACGCTTACAGCGTTTCGAACATTTACGCCAAGAAAATGAGCGTTTGCGGGCATTGTTAGGCTCACCCGCCTATCTGGATTCGCGCAAGATGGTGGCCGAAGTGCTAGAGGTCGCCAGCGATCCTTTCCATCACTACGTGGTGTTGAATCACGGTTCTCGTAGCGGTGTATTTGTCGGCCAGCCAGTGGTGGATGCGCAAGGTGTTGTCGGCCAAGTGGTGCAGGTCAGTGAAATGACCAGTAGGGTGCTATTGCTCTCCGACGTATCACACGGTTTACCTGTGCGTATTACCCGTAATGATGTGCGCCTGGTCGCCAATGGTACGGGTGAGCTTGATGAGATAGAACTGCGCCATGTGGCCAAGAGTACCGACATTCGTGTCGGCGATTTATTGGTGACTTCAGGCTTAGGCAATCGCTTCCCCGAAGGTTATCCCGTCGCACGGGTATTGGAAGTCTTGACTGAAGACGGCCAAAGCTATGCTCGAGTCACTGCTCAACCACTCGCAGCGTTAGATCGTATTCGTTATGTGTTGTTGATTTGGCCGTCTCCCGATTCAGGTGTGACCTTGCCAAATCAGCCCACAGTTCCTGCTGCGGATCAATCGCTTAGCGAAGAGGCATCAAAAATCGGCAGTGCGAGTCCAGCGGAAGGCACATCTGCAGAGACGACTAAGCCTGTGACGACACCCGCAGCCACTGTGGCCAAACCGGCAACGGAAACCACTTCTCCAGCGACAGAGGTGCATCGATGAGCTTTCAAGCTGCCAATGGGCGCTTTATTGTTTGGGTGACATTATTTATCGGCGTGATCAGCCAGATCATGCCTTTACCGAGTGCGGTCGATGCTTGGCGTCCCGACTGGTTGTTGATGATTGTGCTCTACTGGTCTATCGCATTACCCCATAGATACAACATCTTAACCGCTTGGGTGTTAGGCCTAGTGTTAGATATTTTATTGGGCGCTACCTTAGGCGTGCGCTCTTTAGCTATGTCTTTGGTGATTTATGTCGCCATCTTGCATTGCCAGCGATTGCGAAATTTCCCTAAATGGCAACAGTCGTTGGTGATCATGCTGCTCATTTGTATGTATCACTTAGTGATTTACTGGGTCGAGTTTGTCATGCAAGAGGCGGTGTTCGATACCGATCTATTCTTACCTGCGATTTCGGGACTCGTGATCTGGCCTTGGATATTTTGGATTCTACGTCGGGTTCGACGTCATTATAAGGTTCGCTAACTGTGGATTTAGTTTTAGCTTCGACTTCACCACGTCGTAAAGAATTATTGGCCCACCTTGGGCTCGGTCGTCCAGAGTTTTGTTTCACGCCAGTGGCGCCGGATATCGATGAAACCGTGCAGCAAGGTGAAGCGCCAAGGGATTATGTGCGACGTTTAGCTGCCGAAAAAGCCCAAGCTGGACTGGCATTATGTGCAGATATGTCACAGCCTGCTGTATTAGGTTCTGATACTATCGTTGTGCTTGAAAACCAAATATTAGGCAAACCGCTGGATGTGGCCGATGCTAAGCGTACGCTCAGTGAATTGTCTGGCCGAATGCATACAGTAATGACCGCTGTGGCGCTGACTTACCAAGCGGATGCCGATTTAAGCTTCAAAACCTCAGTGCGTTTGGTCGAAACACAAGTGCGTTTTTGCGTCTTATCGGCCGCCGATATTGATGCTTATGTCGCTTCAAAAGAGCCAATGGATAAAGCCGGTAGTTACGGTATCCAAGGGCTTGGAGGTTGCTTTGTGGCTGCGATTGAAGGCAGTTATTCTGGCGTTGTGGGTTTACCTTTGGTTGAAACCCGTGAGTTGTTAGCCGAGGTTGGGCTGATTTAACGGCTTGTGGCTGGTATTGCGACTTAGGCTTGAGGTTAGAATGAACCTTGTGGAGGTTTTAGGCTCTTAATCGAGTATCTCCATGAAGTTACCCTTAGCCTTGTTCCTTTATTCGGTTTTCATGCTTAGATAGTGGGTAACTTCTAGTTTGTAACTTCGATTAATTAATCTAGTTTCCCGAATGGGGTGAGTCGTGAATACCAGTCGCTTAAATCCAAATAAAATACAGCGCAAGATGGGTTCAGAATTACTGATCAACGTAACCCCCTCTGAGGCGCGCGTAGCCTTAGTTGAGCATGGCGTGCTGCAAGAAGTACACATTGAACGCCGCATGAAACGGGGTTTAGTTGGCAATATTTACAAAGGTAAAATCAGCCGTGTGTTGCCCGGTATGCAAGCCGCCTTTGTCGATATTGGCTTAGATAAAGCCGCTTTTCTACATGCTTCCGACATAGTGCCGCACACTGAATGCGTTGCCGATGTTGAGAAAGGTCATTTTGTTGTCCGTGATATCGCCGAATTAGTCCGTCAAGGACAAGACATTATGGTGCAAGTGGTTAAAGATCCGCTGGGCACTAAGGGCGCGCGCCTGACTACCGATATCACTTTGCCTTCCCGCTATTTAGTCTTTATGCCTGGCTCTAGCCACGTTGGCGTTTCCCAGCGTATCGAGCTTGAAGAAGAACGCAGTCGCCTTAAGCAAATCACTTTGCCCTATGTCGATGATGACGGTGGTTTTATTATCCGCACCGCCGCCGAAGGCGTGGGTGAAGACGAATTATCTCAAGATGCGGCGTTTTTAAGGCGTGTCTGGTCAAAGGTGAGTGAGCGACGTAAGCGCAGCGGCGTGTCTTTGTTATATCAAGATTTAGCCTTACCTGTGCGGATTGTGCGTGACTTTGTCGGTACTGAACTTGACCGTATTCAGGTCGATTCTCGCCGTACCTTTGCCGAGTTACAGTCCTTTGCCCAAGAGTTTATGCCTGAAATTGCCGAGAAGATTGAGCATTATTCAGGGCCTGCGCCAATTTTCGATCTCTACGATGTGGAGAACGAAATTCAACGCGCGCTTGGTCGTAAGGTTGAGCTCAAGTCTGGCGGCTATTTGATTATCGATCAGACCGAAGCCATGACGACTGTGGATATCAATACCGGCGCCTTTGTTGGGCACAGAAATCTTGAAGAAACCATTTTTAATACCAATCTCGAAGCGACCCAAGCGATAGCAAGGCAGTTACGTCTGCGTAATCTCGGCGGCATCATTATTATCGATTTTATCGACATGATGACGGCGGATCATAAGGCTCGGGTGCTCAGCAGCCTAACCAGTGCCTTGTCTAAGGACAGAGTGAAAACCAATGTAAGTGGTTTTTCTGGCTTAGGTTTAGTTGAAATGACCCGCAAACGAACTCGTGAGAGCTTAGAGCACGTGGTTTGCGGCGAATGTCCCGCTTGCCATGGCACGGGTAGCATGAAGACGGTGGAGACGGTTTCTTATGAGGTATTTCGCGAAATCATCCGCTTAAACCGCGCCTATGATGCCGATGAATTCCTGTTGTACTGTTCGCCTGCCGTGTATCAAAGCTTACATACTGATGAAAATCATCTGATTGCTGAGCTTGAGGTTTATATAGGTAAGCGTATCCGTTTGCAAAATGAGCCTATGTACTCACAGAACAAATACGATGTGGTGATGATGTAGTGGCGGCACCTTTTACTGCAAAAAAACTAAGTCGTTTTTGTTGGCAATTTATCGCGCTAATCTTAGTGCTATTTGCGCTTGCAGTGAGTTTGATCCGTGGCTTATTGCCACAGGTTGATGGGGTGCGCCAGCAACTGGTTGATTACGTAAAAAGCGAATATAAGGTTGATGTGCAAGTGGGGGAATTATCCGCCCACTGGCAAGCGTTTGGTCCGGCAATTAACATAGATAATCTAGTTATCCCGCCGCAGGAGCAGCTGCCTGTTACCCTGATTATCAAGAATGTACAAGTGAAGTTAGATTTTTGGCAATCGCTGCTGACCTTCACGCCGCGTATCGAAGATGTCAATTTTGATGGTGTCCATATCGCGTTAAATATGGACAAGCTGACCGAAAATAATCCCGCCGCAACCAATAAAGCGCCGCAAGTTGATTGGCTCTATGCATTATTGCTCAAGCAACTCGACAGATTTTCGTTAACTCATGCCACAGTGCAGCTGCTCAGCTTGCGCCAAGAGTTTCGCCCGATCCATATTCGCCAGCTAAATTGGCGCAATAACGGCGAGCGTCACCGCGGTGCAGGGGAACTGTATCTTGATGATAATGCCTCTGAGCATGAATCTCTGGGATTGCAGTTAGATCTCAATGGCGATGGCGCGAATCCCGACAGCTTAACGGGGCAGATTTATCTGGCGGCTAACTCATTAGACTTAGGTGAGTGGGCATCGCGTCAGCCTAATCCCTATGATGCGAGCAAAAAATTACCCTTAGAAGGGGTCGTCAATCTTAAGGCTTGGCTTACGTTTGCCGATCGCAGCATCAGCTCTGCCATGGTGCATTTTGAGCCGAGTTGGTTGCAATGGACCTTAAAGGAAGTGCCACAACGATTTGAAATCCAAGCGGGTGATATCGTTTGGCAGCCAAAGGACTCTGGCTGGGAAGTACAGAGCTCAGGGCTCGACTTTGTCACTAACGGTGAGCATTGGCCGCAGTTAACGCTGGCGGCTAAGCGTCAACATGACGAATTCTTTGCCTATGTGAATCAAGTTAACACTCAAAACCTATTACCCCTGTTACCGCTATTCCCCGGAGTCGATAAAACCGTATTACATCAATGGCATGCTTTAGCGCCTGAAGCCAGCATTGGGCCCATTCGACTGTATCAAAAGGCCGATCAGCCTTTGCTCGCCACTACTGAAGTGAAACAGCTACATTGGCAGAAGGTCGACGGTATCCCCAATACCCATCCTTTAGATCTGAACTTACATTGGCAAGACAAGACGCTGTATTTCTCTTTGCCAGCACAAGTTTATAGCGTGGATTTTGGGGATGAATTTTCGGCGCCACTCGTCTTTAACGGTGCGGCAATTGATGGTCAGTTCAATACTGCAGAGTTGAGTTTAAACGTGCCGCAGTTGCAGCTTGAGAACGATGACATAGGCTTAGATGCTGCGCTTAAATTGGATTTCAGTGCTGCGGCGCATATGGCGCTGGCCGCTAATGTTCATATCAATAATGTCGCCAATGCCGACAAGTATTTCCCCAATAAGGCGATGGGCGAATCGCTGGCTGAATATTTGGATACAGGGCTTAAATCGGGTCAGACTCAAGATGCACAGGTCGTTTGGCGTGGTCCGTTAAACGGTTTCCCCTTCGATGACAATAGCGGCGTGTTTCAAGCGGCATTTACTTTAACGGATGCCCAATTCCAGTTTCAACCCGATTGGCCTGCGGTCACAGACTTATCCCTTAATGCTTTGTTTGAAAATGCTCGTATGGATCTTTGGCTCAACCAAGGCAAGCTAATGAACGTGGATGCCACGGGTGCCCATGTATTTATTCCCGCGATTGGCGAGCACACGCTGCTGAGGATTGAAGCTGAACTTGCCACCCAAGGCAGTGCGGCAACTAAAGTATTACAAGCTTCACCTTTGGCGGGGTCAGTGGGTAAAACCTTAGATGTCGTGCAAGTACAAGGCGCTGTGACTGGCAATTTGGATATCAGTATTCCGCTGTATGACGGAGGCGCAGAAGATATTCGTGGTCAAATTAGTTTTGATAACACGCCGGTGTATATTGCCCAGCCCGGACTGCAGCTCAATGGCGTAACGGGTATCGTCGACTTTGCAAATGAGGTGGTGACAGGTAAAGGGATTAAAGCGCGTTTGTTCGAACAGCCGCTCAACTTAACCTTTGATACTCAGCCTAAAGGCAAAGATTTTAGCCTTAATCTTTCACTCAAAAGTCGTTGGGATCTGAATCGTCTCCCCGAAGCATTGCATAATCCTTTGAGTGATTTCTATCAGGGTAAAATCAGTTGGGACGGCGCTATGACTATGCTGTTTACTGAAAAAGGTTATCAAATTCAAGCCAAAGTAACTTCGGATATGGTTGGCACTCAACTGTCATTCCCGGGATATTTTGCCAAACCCGAAGATGAGCCGCGGCCTTTAGTCGCTGAGTTTATTGGCGATCAAAATGATGCGACCTTAGATGTCAAACTGGCGAGTCATGCCGAGTTTATCGGTGGGTTTGATGCTGAAAAAGGTGCTAATTTCAGTTATTTTGATTTGTTATTGGGGCGTTTATTCGATGAGGATGAAGCCCGAAATACTGAGAAAGGTCATATTCAAATTGACCTTGGTAAGGCGAAACTAGCCGACTGGTTACCTGTGATTAATGCCTTTGTTGGCCAAGAGAAATTACCTAAAACCGGCATCCTCGTCGACGATATCGCCCATGACAGTTTATTCCCTGCGGTGGCGAGTATCGATTCCCATATTGGCCGCCTCGACCTTTTAGGACAACAGCTGACCGAGCTTAGGCTCAATGCGAAACCCAATGAAACGGGCTGGCGTTTTAATACCGTTGCCAACGAATTTGACGGCTGGGTCGATTTCTATCCCAACTGGCGAACCCAAGGCCTCAAAGTTGTGGCGAGCAAATTCTATTTTTCACCTGAGGTTAAGCCGGATACCGATGCCGATTTTGCCAGTGATCAAGTGCTGACGAACTTGCCACCCGTGGCCGTGAATGTGGAAGATTTTCGTTTCTTCGATAAACCTTTTGGCAAGCTAGTCTTGCAGGCGGGCCCCCAAGCGGCAGGCTATAAAATCCAAACCCTGTCGTTGACTACGCCCAATGTGACCTTGCAGGGCCGTGGTATTTGGCAACAACAGGCAGGGCAGAATAAAACTGATCTGAGTGTTGAATTGAACGCCACTCAGTTTAATTATCTCTCGGCTCAGTTGGGCATAGATCCCGGCGTCAATGAAGCGCCATTAAAGGTTAACGCGGATTTATCTTGGCAAGGTGCGCCTTATGCTTTCTCCCTTGAAACCTTAAATGGCAAGGTGAAATTTGACTTAGGCAAAGGGCATTTATCTCAGGTGAGTGATAAGGGCGCACGCATTTTCTCCCTGTTCAGCTTAGATTCTCTGGTGCGTAAACTGTCGCTGGATTTCACCGATGTCTTCGGTCAGGGAATGTATTTCAACTCCTTCAATGGCAATCTGCAAATTGATAACGGTGTGGTGAAAACCACTGATACCGAAATGGATGCGATTGCGGGCAATATGAAGGTCCGTGGCTATACGGATCTCACCACTGAAAGTTTGAATTACGATATCCGCTTTGTGCCGCAATTGGCCTCGAGTGTGCCGACTGTGGTATTGCTCAGTACCAGTGCGTGGACACTCGGCCTGGGCGCATTTGCCCTGACAAAAGTGCTTGAGCCTGTGATTGAAGTAATTTCAGAAATTCGTTTTCGGGTGACCGGCACTATGGCTGAACCTGTGGTTGAAGAGCTGGAACGTAAGAGTAAAGAGATTGAAATTCCAGAGGCTATTCTACCTGTTGTCGGAGTTGAGCGCCCAGCGGCGCCGACCGAAGCCGCGAGTCATAATACCGATATCACTCAGCCGGTAGAGACGAAATCTGAGCCACAGCTTCAAGAAGCACAATCAGAAGCGCTTGAGCTACAAGACATTAAGCCTGAAGAGGCCAGAACTGAAGAATCAAAGTCAGAAGAGCCAAAGCCAGCCACAGATCAAATTAAAGCGCCCGATTTAAAGTTGGTGCAACCTCAAGCAACGCCTTCGCTTGAAGTACCGAGCACGCCCGCCACACCAGAGAGTCAGCCAGCAGTAGAACCGATTAAGCAAATTCAGGGAGATCAGAATGCACATCAGCCTGTTGCAATGTCAGAGCAGTCGCGACGTCAGCGCCAATCTGCTGTTTATCGAATCGCAGCTTAACGAACTCAAACGGGATGCCGATGTGCCCCATTTAGTCGTGTTGCCCGAATGCAGTTTACTGTTTGGTGGCCACGAAAGTCAGCAACTCGCCTATGCGGGTGATGCTCATCAGAGTCCGCTCAAATCGGCGTTAAGTGCACTGGCAGCCAAATATCAGGTCTTTATGGTGGCAGGCACTATTCCGGCGCTGGCTGAGGATGGCCGCGTCTATAGCCGCAGTTATCTGTTTGATGATAAAGGTGATACTTTAGGGTATTACGATAAGCTGCATCTCTTTGATGTGGATGTTGCCGATGGTACAAAACAATATCGTGAGAGCGAAACCTTCTGCCCCGGTGATCACATTAGCGTTATCGATACACCTTTTGGCAAAATTGGCCTAGCCATCTGTTATGATTTACGCTTTCCCGACTTATTTAGGGCGATGCGTCTTGCGGGTGCCGAGATCATTACCTTGCCGTCGGCCTTCACTAAAGTTACCGGTGAAGCCCATTGGCAAGTATTGCTACAGGCCAGAGCGATTGAAACCCAATGCGTTATTCTCGCCGCCGCTCAGTGGGGACAGCATAACGAAGGCAGTCGTGAAACCTGGGGGCAGAGCATGATAGTCGGTCCTTGGGGCAACATTTTGGCTGAACGTAAAACGGGTACGGGTTGGGTGCAGGCTGAGGTCGATTTAACCGAACTGCACAGTATTCGCCGTAAAATGCCCGTGATGCAGCATAATCGTTTCCTTGAGCCAAGCTTGAAATAACCGCCCGCACTGGCGAGCGGCAATACCGAATTAGACAGCGATTTACGTACAGAATTAGTACAGCGAATTTACACTCAGAATATCAAGATCCCTTGGGGTCAAAGAGAGCATAGATGCCATTTTTAGCACAAGTAGAGCAAAGTTTATTGAAGAATGGGTTAGCGTTAGAGGGTCTGCAAACCTATCTAAACACCATACATCAGCACAAAATCGATTATTCCGATCTCTATTTTCAAGGTAGTCGCCACGAGTCTTGGGTGCTGGAAGACGGCATCATTAAAGACGGTAGTTTCCATATCGAACGCGGTGTGGGCGTGCGTGCGATCAGCGGTGAAAAAACCGGTTTCGCCTATGCCGATGATATTACGCCAGCAGCCCTAAGCGCTGCCGCTCAGGCCGCACGCGGCATTGCCAGTGCCGGTGAGCAAACTCAGGTTCAAGCCTTTAAACGTCAAAAAGCCTTGGCATTATACGACAGCTTAGATCCGATTGCGGCGATGGAAGAAGTCAAAAAAATCAATCTGCTGAAAGAAGCCGATGCTTTTATTCGCAGTTTAGATAGCCGCATTATTCAAGTCGTTGTTAGCCTTGCGGGCGTGCATGAAGAAATCCTTATCGCTGCTAGCGATGGCACTTTAGCGGCCGATATTCGTCCTTTGGTGCGCTTTAACTGTAGCGTGATCTTAGAAGAAAATGGTAAGCGTGAACGTGGCGGCGCCGGTGGCGGTGGTCGTCATGACTACGGCGTGTTAATGGCAAGCGATGACACTGGTTTACCTATGTGTTTTGCCTTTGCCCGCGAAGCCGTGCGTCAAGCGCAGGTCAATCTTAATGCTATCGATGCACCAGCGGGCGAAATGCCAGTGGTGTTAGGCAATGGCTGGCCGGGCGTATTACTCCATGAAGCAGTTGGACATGGTTTAGAGGGCGACTTTAACCGTAAGGGCAGCAGTGCTTTCAGCGGTAAGATGGGTCAGTTAGTCGCCTCTAAGTTAGTGACTGTGGTCGATGATGGCACCTTGCCTAATCGTCGCGGTTCACTCAGCATCGACGATGAAGGTGTGCCGACCCAAAGAACCGTACTGATTGAAGACGGTATTTTAAAGGGTTACATCCAAGACAAACTCAATGCTCGTTTGATGGGCGTTGCGCCAACGGGTAACGGTCGTCGCGAATCTTACGCGCATTTACCTATGCCACGTATGACTAACACCTATATGACGGCGGGTGAGTCGGATCCAAGCGAGATTATTAAGTCAGTCAAGAAGGGCATTTACGCCCCGAACTTTGGCGGTGGCCAAGTGGATATCACTTCGGGTAAATTTGTGTTCTCCGCATCCGAGGCCTATTTGATTGAGAATGGTGAAGTCACACAAGCCATTAAAGGCGCCACTTTAATCGGTAACGGCCCTGAGGCTATGAGCCAGATTTCTATGGTCGGTAACGATATGGCTTTAGATCAAGGTGTTGGCGTTTGCGGTAAAGACGGTCAAAGTGTCCCCGTAGGCGTAGGCCAACCCACCTTGAAGTTAGATCGCTTAACAGTGGGTGGTACGGCTTAGTATTCGTTGAGCTTGTAGATGCGCGATGGCAATAAGTTTTAACTGGCAGGCTTTGTTCGGCTTTAGGCTTATATTGAAATGTAGCTCATGCTTATTTTCAAGCGCATGAGCATGTTGAGCGCTAAGGAGCAAAACTGAGATAAATCGCCTTAGTCGCTCGGTCGAAGAGTACTAGGTTCGATCCTCTGTGATCGTCCTTCTAGCCGCTTACCATGATGGATGTTATCATTCACAAAGGAAATTAGAGTAACTACTCTAGAGGTGTTAATGAAACTATCACGTGTGGCTTGGCTGTGTTTACTGCCCTTGCCTTGTTTATTGCCTTTGGCTGGTCATGCCCAGCCTACGAGCTTCACCGACGCTTGGCAACAAGTGCTGAAGGTGAGCGATAAGTTGCAAGCGCAATCCCAGGAAGTGAATCGCGCTAAAGGTGAAGAAGAGGCGGGCGAGAGCTTAAATCTGCCCTCCTTGAGCATTAATGGCAGTTATACCCACCTCGAAAAACCGATTGAACTGGATCTTCGGGATCTCAATCCCTTGGCCTCCCTTGATCCCGCGACTTTACCACCCGCCCTTGGCGGTGCTCTGGCGAGTATTCCGGGATCAATGTTTGTCACGCCTTTTACCGAGCAAGAGATCTTCCGCGCGAGCTTACAAGCCATGTGGCCGATTTATACGGGCGGGCAGATCACCGCAGCCCAAGGTATACACGCGGCTATGGTGGCTGAGAAGCAACAAGAGTTACAGCTTGCCACCCGTGATTTATTTACCCTATTGGTCGACAGATATTACGCCGTTGATGTCACGCTTGCGCTGGTGAATACCCAAACCGATCTTGTTGGCTCTTTAACTAAGCATGTTGATCATGCGCTAGCGTTAGAGCGAGAAGGCCAAATCGCTAAGGTTGAACGCCTCAATGCGCAGGTCGCCTTAGACAATGCCAAAGTCAATTTAGGCAGCGCTCGCCGTCAACATGAAATGGCAGTTATTGCTCTGTCTCGCATGTTGCAGCAAAGCGATGTTGGCACTGAGTCACCTCTATTTGTCTTGCCGCATGCGCCGTCTTTAGGTCAGCTCACTCAAGTGACGTTGAGCCAACATCCAGCGCTCAAATTGCTCGAAGCGAAGGAAGCGCAGGCCAATGGTTTGGTTTCATTAGAACAGGGCAAGTATTACCCCACAGTATTCCTCTTTGGTAATTACACACTTTACGAAGACGACAGCCTGTTTTCTCAGGTAGAGCCTGATTGGATGGTCGGTGTCGGCGTTAAAGTGCCTATTCTCAGCCGCGACGGTCGCAGTGGTAAGGTCGAAGCCGCCAAGAGTGCACTCTTGCAAGCCCGTTATACCAAGGCACAAACTAGGCAAGACTTGAGTCTGTTACTGGACCAAAGCTATCGCCAATTATTACAGGCCGAAGAAGAAGTGAAGGCGCTCGATACCTCACTTGAACTCGCCACCGAAAACCTGCGCTTACGTGACATCGCCTTTAATCAAGGGCTTTCAACTTCTATCGACAGAGTCGATGCCGAGCTGAAACTCAGCGCAGTTAAAACTCAACAACTGGCCGCCCGTTATCGTTATGTGCAAGCCTATGCCAGATTAATGGCCATCAGTGGTCAATTAGATGAATTTATCGGTCGTACCATAGCCCTTACCCAAGTGCAGGAGACAAACAATGCGCGCTAACAGAATACTTGCCCTTGTGGCGTTGGTCGCATTAGGCCTTATCTTGGCCTATGGCCTCAAGCTGGCTTACAGTCCGCAGCCGAGCCTGTTGCAGGGCCAGATTGAAGCCCGCGAATACAATGTCTCCTCTAAGGTGCCTGGCCGTGTTGAGCAAGTGCTGGTGCGCCGTGGTGACAGTGTGGCCGAAGGTGATTTGCTGTTCGCCATCAACAGCCCTGAGTTGGATGCTAAGTTGATGCAAGCCGAAGGTGGCCGCGATGCCGCTAAAGCGATGCAGCTTGAAGCTAACAACGGTGCCCGCAGCCAAGAAGTGATGGCGGCCAAAGAGCAATGGCTCAAGGCACAGGCAGCGGCAACGCTGGCTAAAACCACTTATACCCGCGTCGAAAATCTCTTCAACGAAGGTGTGGCCGCGAGACAAAAACGCGATGAAGCCTTTACCCAATGGCAAGCGGCGAAATACACAGAGCAAGCGGCATTAGCCATGTATCAAATGGCCGAGGAAGGTGCGCGGGCGGAAACCAAAGTGGCTGCTGCAGGTAATGCCCGTAAGGCTGAAGGTGCAGTGAAAGAAGTTAGCGCCATTATGGAAGATAGCCAAATGCGCGCACCTAAATCGGGTGAGATCAGCGACGTGCTGTTACAGGCGGGTGAATTGGCTCCCAGTGGTTTTCCGATTGTTAGTTTGATTGATATGCAGGATGCTTGGGCCGTGTTCCAAGTGCGTGAAGATCAACTTAAGCGCTTCAAGCAAGGCCAAAAAGTTCAGCTGAATATTCCAGCACTCGGGCAGGATGTGGACTTTACTGTGTCCCATATCAGCGTCATGGGCGATTTTGCTACTTGGCGCTCGACCGAAAGTGGTCATGATTTTGATATGCGCACCTTCGAGGTGGAATTGCGTCCAAGCCAGCCGATTGCCGATTTGCGTGTCGGTATGTCTGTGTTGCTGCGCAGTGAGTAAAAGCCGTGACTGAACGCACGCCCAACGCCAACACGGTCGACAAGACTAAGAGTGAATCACAGCCATCAAGCAGAAGCTTTATGGCCTTGCTCATTGCGTTAATTCGCCGTGAGCTCAGTGCGCTGTGGCGCGACCCTTGGCAGTTGGCGCTGATCAGTTATATTCCGCTGATCGGGATTTTCTGCCTGTGGTGGCTGTTCAGTGCAGGCTTACCAAGGCAACTGCCAGTGGCGATTGTCGATCAAGACCACAGTCAATTAAGCCGTATGCTGACCCGTCAGCTGAAGGCTAATCCTGTGACTGATCCACAAAACTTCACCGATTTAGCAGCGGCGGTGTCGGCGATGCAGCAGGCGAAAGTCTACGCTATCGTGGTCTTTCCCTATGATATGAAAAAAGATTTGCTCACTGGCCACAAGCCCACCATAGATGTGCGCTACAACAGTCAATTTTTGCTGGTGGGTAAGTTACTCTCAAGCCAAATTCAGTTGAGTCTGGGTGATGGTTTGTTGCAAGTAGCGGGCTTAAAACAGCTCGCCAACGGTACACCTAAATCCCAAGTGGCAGTCAATTTAAGCCCAGTCAAAAGTCAAACCACGGCTTTTTTTAACCGTAATAACAACTACATAGGTTTCTTAGTGCCGCCAGTGCTCGTTGCGCTATGGCAGCTGGTATCTATGTTAGTTATGGCCAACAGCTTAAATCGAGAGTTGCATCTCGCGCCCACGACTCAGGTCAATGGTATATCGAATACCTTAACCGAGCATTTTTGGCCTAAGGTGCTGGCGAAAGTGGTGTTGTTTACGCCGATATTGATGCTGCAGGGCGGATTTATTTTAACTTGGCTGTATTTGTATCTCGCGTTGCCGATGGCGGGTAGTTTAGCCCTATTGCTGTTAGCGCAATTAGTGATGTTGCTGGCGGTCTGGAGTCTGGTGTTATTAATCTTTGTGGTAATGCGTGACAGTGCGCGGGTCATCAGTTTTTGCACAGCCTTATTTGCGCCCGCTTTTGCCTTTATGGGGATCACTTTCCCCACCCATGATATGCCGCAATTGGCGCAGTGGTGGCGACAGATAATGCCGTCGAGCCACTATATTGAGTCCCATGTGAGCGTCGTCAGTTACGGCGCCGCTTGGCCTAATGTGGCGAGCCAGCTCAGCAGTTATTGGGGCTTTATCTGTTTGCTGCCTTTGATCTATTTGTTATCGCGTAAATTACTGCCCATCACGATCACCGCCAATACTATCGTGACAGCATATGACTCGGATGCTGTCTTACCTGGGAAGGGGCAATAGGATGAACATGTGGCGACTGATATTAACTGAACTTAAGGCCATTATTAGCGATAAAGCGATCGCAGTGACCTTGTTTGGTGGCGTGCTGTTTTATTCGATTTTGTATCCATTACCCTATTTAAACCAAGTGCCGACCGAGCAACAACTGATCGTGGTAGATTTAGATCATTCCTCCCTAAGCCGCCAGTTGATCCGCCATGCTGACGCTAGTGCAAAAATCCAAGTCATAGGCCAAGTGGGTTCGATTACCGAGGCGAAGCGTTTTATTGAGACGCGCAAGGCCCACGGTTTACTGGTGATCCCAGAAGGTTTCCGCCGCGACTTAATGCTGGGTAAGGGAGTGACGTTAAGTTATGGCGGCGATGCCAGTTATTTCCTGATTTACTCCGCGGTTGTCGAAGGTTTAGTGAGCGCGGGTATGGACGCGGGTAAGCAAGTGCAATTGATTGGAATGTTGGCCCAAGGCACAAATCCTAAACAGGCTGAGCAGAGTGTCAACTCAATTCACCTCAATAGCGTGCCCGCCTTTAACCCAAGCCTAGGTTATACGCCCTATGTAGTACCTGGACTATTTTTGCTGATCTTGCATCAAACCTTGCTCATAGGCACAGGTATTTTAGGGGCAGGGCAATGGCGCCAGAAAGGCTATTGGCAGCAGGTCTCGCCCATACAACTTTTATGTGGGCGAATACTCGCCTTCATGTTGATTTATCTTTTCTTTACTAGTTTTTACGTCGGCTATTGTTATCACTGGTATCACGTCAGCATTCAGGCAAGTCTGGGTGTTGTCGCGTTATGGTTGTTACCTTTTTTATTGGCTACCGCCGCTGCTGGGGTCGCCATGAGCACCTTGTTTACCCGCCGCGATTTACCGACCCAAGTATTGTTGTTGATTTCAATGCCAATCCTATTCGTGTCGGGTTTTGTCTGGCCGATAGCGCTCATCCCCGAACCGTTAGTATTAGGTTCGCAGTTTATCCCCGCCGTACCCGCGATTATGGGGATGTTAGAACTCAATCAAATGGGCGCAAGTTGGGCGAGTGTGATGCCCAAGTGGCTACAACTCTGGGGCTTATTTGCGGTTTTTTTCGGCTTAGCTATCTTAGGTATTAAGCGCAGAGTGAGATTGTTGGCTGAAGCTAATCAGCTTTGATGGACTCGCGGGACAGAGCATCTCGCGAGTATTTACTGGGCTTGAACTTTACAGGGGCTGTTTAGGTACTTCTGGAATTAATCTTTAGAAGTAAAGACTTTCTACAATTTTACCATCGACGAGCATATCGCACTTATCGCCTGAGCTCGACTTAGTCGCTTGAATGACGCCAGCAATCGCGCCAAATGCGCCACCTTGGCTGCTGAGCACTGAGCCGAAATAGCATTGGCTAGAAATCTTGAAATCCTTGTATTTGCCGCTCAAATTTTGGGTCGGAGTATAAGGAGGGAAAGTGCCTTTCATAACAGAGTCGCCATTCACTGAGAGTGAAATGTTTTTGCGTTCTGTATCAAAACTGCCACCAAAAACTAAGTTAATACCATCGATTTCAACAGTTTTTTCTTGAGCGATAATAGGTGGTTTTGCGGCGCAGGCGGCGAGAAAACAGCTGCCAATGGCCAGAGAGATTAAAGTAATTTTACGCATTTCATCTTCCTTTTGATGCGATAAAACAAATGAAGCAGTCGCTTCGCAAATTAAACGGCCCCTGTTTAATTTTTTGCCGAACGATTATATCTATATCTGCTTCATTTCCAATAACAAATTTAATACAAATGAAAAATTATCCTGTCTTGAGCTTATCCCTGCTTATTCCGTTAAGTTAATTCTCATCGCGCAGATAGCCAGCAAAGTGCCCTTGTTGGGTTGTCTTCTTATTGGTTTTGGGGGAGAATGCGCGCCGAAAAAATGGCCGATGTACTCAGTATCTCGGTTATTTTTATTTAGAGAGTATGCGTTTTAAAACAATTGAGGCCGGTAAACATCCGGAAATGATATGAGGTTCGGCTGAACCTATTTTAATGAGGACAAATCAATGGGGCTGTTGTGCGCCGAATTTTCGGTCATTGCCGTAAATCAAGTTGTTGAGTTAGCCATTAAGCCTAAAGTGCTGATGGTGAGTGACATGCCAAAACCAATTGCAGATGCATGGTTAGCTGTTCAACCCTGTGTGATGGGGGCGTGCTCATGAGTCAACACAAACCGGGTTTGAAGCAGACCCTCAATTTATGGCAAGTGGTAGTGATGGGGCTCGCCTATCTCACGCCTATGGCTGTTTTTGACACCTTTGGTATTGTTTCCGAGATTACCTCTGGCCATGTGGCTACGTCTTATCTATTCGCGCTGGCGGGAATTTTGTTTACCGCGTTCAGTTATGGCCACTTAGTGCGTAAATATCCCTACGCGGGATCAGCCTACACCTACGCCCAGAAAACCTTTAGTCCGAATGTCGGCTTTATGGTGGGCTGGTCGTCACTGCTTGATTATATGTTTATGCCAATGATCAACATGTTGTTGGCAAAAATCTATTTAACGGCCATGTTCCCCACTGTCGAACCTTGGATCTTCATTTTCGCACTCGTGACCATAATGACCCTGCTCAATCTTAAAGGGATTGATTTGGTGGCTAACTTTAATGGGGTGATAGTGTTTGTGCAGATCGCCATTATCCTCGTGTTTATAGCATTAATGGCCTATAGCATTTCCCTTGGTGAAGGCGAAGGTGCGATTGCGAGCGTACGACCTTTTTATACCGATAATATGGCGATTGTGCCGTTATTTACTGGCGCCACTATTTTGTGTTTTTCCTTCCTCGGCTTTGACGGTTTGAGCTCGCTGACCGAAGAAACGAAGGATGCGCAGCGTGTTATTCCTCGCGCTATCGTGTTGACCGCCTTGATTGGTGGGGTGATTTTTGTCGGCGTGTCTTATTTCCTTCAGCTTTATTTCCCCGATATTTCCCGCTTCCAGCAGCTTGATGCGGTATTGCCCGAAATCGCACTCTACGTTGGAGGAAACCTATTTCAGTCCATCGTATTAGTGGCGACTACAGTGGCCGTGTTGGCATCCGGCATGGCTGCCCACGCTGGCGTTGCACGGATTTTGTATGTGATGGGGCGAGATAACATGCTGCCACGTAAAGGGTTTGCTTATATCCACCCTAAGTGGCGTACTCCTGCATTTAATGTCTTGTTGGTGGGAGCGCTGGCGCTGTCTGCGGTATCATTTGATTTGGAAATGGCCTTAGCCTTAGTGAATTTTGGCGCCTTAGTGGCGTTCACCTTCGTGAACTTAGCCGTCATAGTGCAGTTTTATGTGAGGGAGCGACGTAATCAATCCTTTAAAGATCACCTGCAATACTTAGTCTTGCCCCTGTGTGGCGCTGGCACTATTGGCGTGCTTTGGGCAAACTTAGAGCCACAGTCATTAGAATTGGGATTAATTTGGGCTGCCGCGGGAGCTTTATATTTGGCCCTGCGTAGCATACGTTTACGCCGAGCAGTAGAGTTACAAAATTAGTTGCTGCATAGGATCATAGCGTTGCAGCTATTGTTAATAACTGACAAGGGTTTGATTGAGGCAGCATAGCCTTCTAATCAAACGCCCAATTGAAAAGACCCGCATTCGCGGGTCTTTTCAGTTTGCTTAATCGAGTTTTAAAGCGATGGCACTGTGAAACCTAAGTTGTCAGTGACCACATTTTTAGGGGTTGTGACTTTCAGCGATACACTAGCATTGGCCGATGCCGTAAATTTCAGCGGCGAACCTAGACTGCCTTTCGCATACACAGTATTGGGCACTTCGAAGGTTTTAGGCGCTCCAGCACAATCCACGCAAAGTTCGATACTTGTCTGAGCAGGCATGATTTGATTCGCGCTGTCGTGGACAAATACTACAAACTCAGAACTCGCACCAACGGCTACAGGTTTGATGTTATTCACACTCGGCAATAACACACCGTCTTGCATCACACTGATATAAGCCTGTGAGCCTGACATGCTCATTACTAAAGCTTTGCGGATATAGGTTTTGTTGGCTTGGTCTTTGCCACAGAGTGTGCTTTCGCATTGTGGACCGTTAAATTTACCATCGGCAAAACTATATTCTTTTGCTTGAGTATTCCAAAATGGTTCGGCTGAATTCCTAATGCCATCTTCATTGTCATCCCTAAACGCATCACCTAGATCACTAAAACCACTAGGAAGATAGGCTTCGATGTCCATACCATTGCCTGTGCATTTTTTTGCAACGCCTGAATTCGTTAAACAAGCCAAGTCAGTCACAGGCGTGCCATTGATGTCTTTACTGATATCGGCATCATCAAAGATGTTATTGCCATTGGTATCGAAGAAGGTTTCGTGACCTAAGGCATAAGCGAGAATCGTGATGCGGTGATCGGGTACGCGTGCCGTTTGTGAAGTCCAAACAACGCTACAAGTCCCTTTTTTAGTTAAACATGGAGAGGTTATGCCGCCACCTTCTGTCGTGAAGTTGACAGCAGTATCATCGGGTGCTGGATTGCCAAAACTATCTGAGGCTCGAATGGTGATCGTTGCGGTTTCACCATTAAAGTCACCCGCTTCTGGATTGAATACTGTCGTTGATAGACTAAACCCAAGCTGTTGCGGTAGACCAGTATTGACAGTTAATTGTTCAGATTGGCTAGTGATGACTTCTTTAGTATCAGCATCCACCGCTGTAGCGACCACACGCACAGGTGTGGGGACAGTGCCGGATAATACGCGCACACTGGCGATACCTTGGGAGTTAGTCAGGCTTTGCGCATTCGCAGTGCCATTAGCAAAACTTAAACCACCAACCACAGTGTCTAAGGTAAAGCTGACTTCTTGTTGTGCTGCGGGTTGACCGTTGGCGCTGGTGACTTTGAAGCTAACTAAAGAGGATTCGCTTGCACCTGTGCCGCCCGCACCTTTGATGCGAATTTGTGCTGGCTCTGCTGATTCAAAACTTAAGCTGGCCAGCGTTTGGCGTTGCAGGGTAAAGGGCAGACTGGCCGTTAAGGTCTGATTGCCCGCCACTGTGGTGGCGATGATTTGGTCGCTATGCTCGCTATTGCCACTGCAACTTGTGTCTTGGAAGGTTGAGCTCGCATTACCCGATAAGGTCGTCACTGGGGTATCGAGTGTCGCACTATTGCTGTTGGTGCAATCTGAGCTAAAGCTGATGGAAGAGGGGGTTTGCACTCGGGTAATAGTACCGTCATTGGCCTCTAAGACTAAACTTGCGGTCACCCCAAAGCTGCCACCTGCGCTGATCTTATATGCGCCATTGGCATCGGCCGTTAAGGTGCTCGCCAGTTTACCTTCGGTAAAGACGGCGCCATTGAATGAGCCGAGTTTCAGCGTACCTTCTTGATTGACCGCATCTTTACTCAAGACTTCATACAGACTGCTGGTTTGCAGTGATTGACCTTGGTAGTCCACTGTGACCGTGAGGGAGTTTGCCCCTAATTCAGTTGCACTTGGCGTATAAGGCACCTGGGCAATACCTTGATTGTCGGTTAATGCACTTGCAGGATTTAGCGCTGCAGAGCCGGCGCTGAACGTCACTTTCGCGCCTTCGATGCCGTTGCTTTCGCTATCGAGCAATATGGCTTGCAGTTGTACCGACTCATCGACTTTGAAGCGAGTCACTAAGGCTGAGCTATTTAAAATACTGGCGCTGAGTTTAGGAACGGCAGGAGAGGTACCATCGCTAACACCTAAAAACTCAAAATTGCGGGTAGCTGTTAGCGCCGTTGTGGAATCATTTGGGGTTGTCGTTGCAGTAATTATCCCTGCATTGACAAGTAAATCAGGATTACTAACGATAATAATGGCTTCACCGTTATTGTCTGTTAGTTTGCTATTAGGTGTTAATACACCAAGGTCTGTCGTAAAGTCGACTTTCTGATTGCTCACTGTAGCTGAGCCTTTCTTTAACTTCGCGACTGCGCAAAAACCTGTGTCTTTAGGGAAACTTTGGAGTGAAGTAACACTGCCGCATTCAGAACCCGATAAGGTCTTAAAGTCGATAGACAGTTTATAGATACCGTCAGTGGCATCTGTGCCACCGTTATCTTCGTCCGCAGGGCCGTTACAGGCCCCGAGTCCAAATAGTCCAATAAAAAGCAAAGCTAGGCTACATAACGTTTTGCTAAGTCGCATAAGCAACATCCTTGTGGGGCTGAAGTTAATTAGTCTTGGATTTCGCTGCGTAGATATTTAAACAGCTCTTTAGATGATTTTGATTCTGGACCTTTGGCCAGTTCTTTGGTCGCTTGACGCACCAAAGTACGCAGTTTCTGTCTGTCTAATTGCGGATAATGCTCAACTAAGGTTTGAATTTCAGCATCACCTTGGCTGAGTAAGCGTTCACGCATTTTTTCGAACATCTGCAACTTCGCAGTTTCGTTGTTGTTTTTATTCAACACGATAGCGAGTGAAGCCTTAATAGGCTCGATATCAAAATTACGCATCAATTTGCCGATATACTGCATGTGGCGACGATACGCCTCAGTATTAACCTTGATTTTGCGTGTTTGCAGGATAGCGTCGTACAAAAACTCATCCAGCTCGATTTTATCTAGCTGAGTCTTGCTCAGTGAAACAAGCTCCATACCGACTTTTTGCACGGCTTCGCTGTCGCGCTTGTCCGTTGTTTTGCTGCTGACATAATCTTCATCTATGTCGTAGGGCTGTTTAAAATGTTCTGAATCACCAACAATCTTCATATCGATAAAACCTCAAGTAAATAACTGGCTAATAATAACATCTCCAGCCAAAAATCGCCTAGGTGAATGTGCTTAGGATACGCGCTCAAGCCTAAGTCGGCGGTGAATAATTAATGTGAATGGGATTTGTGTTTGTTATGCTACGGCAATTGCCGACAACGAAAGAGTAGCTTTGTGTCTTTGAACAGAATCGATAGTGAATTGGGCGCGCTGAAAGATGCGGTGGCCGTGGCGCTGGAATATGCCAACAAATTAGGAACGAATGCTGCCGAAGTGGCAATCAGTAAACAACAAGGTTTGTCGGTTTCTACCCGTTTAAAAGAAGTCGAAACCGTTGAATTTAATAAAGATGGTGCCTTAGGGATTACGGTTTACCGCGATGGTTGCAAGGGCAGTTCATCGACGTCGGATTTAAGTCCAGAGGCTATCGCCTTAGCGGTGAAAGCGGCTGACGATATTGCCCGTTACACTTCGCCCGATCCTTTCAGTGGTCTTGCCGATAAAGCCTTGATGGCAACTCAGATCCGCGATCTTCAGCTGTATTATCCAGAAGATATTTCCCCCGATGAGTTAGCCCAACTGGCGATCCGCGCCGAAACTGCGGCACTCGATGCCGATCCGCGCATTAATAATTCCGACGGCGCCAGTGCCAATGCCCACACTGCGGTTAAAGTGTATGGCAACAGCCACGGTTTCTTAAACGGGTATTGCAGCTCGCGTTATAGCTTAAGTTGCAGCGTGATCGGTGAAGATAGTGAAGGCAATATGCAACGGGATTACGATTACACTATCGCCCGTAAATTCAGCGAGATGCTTGCACCTGAAACGGTCGGTTTAAAAACAGCCGAGAAGACAGTAAGCCGCCTCGGTGCGCGTAAGATCGCGACGACGCGTTTACCTATTTTATTAGCGCCAGATATCGCCACAGGGTTAATCGGCCACTTTATCGGTGCGATCAGCGGTGGCAGTTTATACCGTAAATCCAGTTTCTTATTGGATTCGATCAACACCCAAATCTTCCCCGATTGGTTCAATATCGAAGAGCAGCCGCATTTACTGGGCGCACTGGCGAGCGCGAACTACGACAGTGAAGGTGTGGCGACTCAAGACAGACGCATTATCGACCGCGGTATGTTAGAAACCTATTTGCTGACCAGCTACTCGGCGCGCAAGTTGGGCCTCACTAACACAGGTCATGCGGGCGGTATCTATAACTGGACGCTCGGCCACACAGGCCAAACCTTTGACGAATTGGTAAGAGACATGGGCACAGGTTTGATTGTGACCGAAGTTATGGGCCAAGGCGTGAACATGGTAACGGGGGATTATTCCCGTGGTGCGGCGGGTTTCTACGTTGAAAACGGTGAGATCCAATATCCAGTGGAAGAGATCACTATCGCGGGTAACTTGAAAGAGATGTTCCGTGGCGTGCAAGCCGTGAGTCAGGATTTTGATCTGCGCTCATCGATTCGTACCGGCGGTATCTTGTTATCTGAAATGAAGATTGCGGGTAACTAATCCATAGTTTTACTCTTTGTGCATAGTGCTTAAGTCGTCTTAGAGCTTTAGTGCCTGTACTCTAGTGTCAGTGGCATGAACGTGGTTTGAGCATAAAAAAGGGCAAGCGATTAATCACTTAATCTGCTTGCCCTTTTTGTTTAACGTTTGGATTAGAGTTATTCGCCCTAAAAAACCGTGTCGTTAAAAAGCCATGTGGTTAAAAACGATGTTATTAAAAACAGTGTCTTTAAAATCGGTCGTTAAAACGCATAGCTTGCGCTGAGTTCGAACGAGCGGCCTGCGCCGGCAATCTGGTTAAAGCCATTGGTATTATCGGCCTTAAATTCCGCCACACTCACGCCGCCCAACGGCAGCTCATAGTAACTGTCGAACAGGTTATTCACGGCGAAGGTAACAGTCAGATCCTGCCACTTCATGCTGCTGTTCAAATTAAGCAAGGAGTAGCTATCGGTCTCATTTTCAAGGCGGCGGTCATCTACACGATCTTTGGTCGCAACCCATTGCCATGAAAGACTGTTTTCCCAGTTACCGAGTTGATGTTGCAGTGCCAGTTCGGTTTGCAACGGCTTGATTTGATATAAAGGCTCATTGCCTTCATCTCGCTCACCACGGGTTACATTCACTTTGCCTAACACTTGCCATTTACCTGTGCTGGTTTCAGCAAACTGATAGAGCGCATTAAAGCGTGCACCATAGAGATTGGCATCTAAGTTAGTGAATTGAAGAATATTGCGTTTACCATCAGGTGAACTGGTGCGATTAAAACTGCCAATCACTTCGGCATCGACATAGTCAGTCACCGCTGTGTACCAAGCTGTGGTCGAGACTTGCCAGCTATCACTGTTATATTTGTAGGCCGCGCTCAGGGTATGGGCGGTTTCTGGTTTAAGATCCGGATTACCCACATAACCATTTCCATCGCCATACCAACCTATCATAGTGGTCGCCATAGTGCCGCGGCCCCAGCTGTAACGTTCGTACAGATTGGGGGCACGATTCTTGCGGGCAAGGCCAAACTCAAGTTGTTGATTGGCAGATAATTGATAGCGCGCCAGTAAGGTGGCGTCGATCAGATCATCATTACGCTCTCTGTCCATCTCATTAAAGGCCTGCGCCGCAGCGGCATCCATATTCGGCATGCCCATCATTGGCATGTCACTATAAGCTTGGACTTCACCAGTATTGGTGGTGACATACTCAAAGCGAACACCCGCCGATAACCACCAGCTAGGGCTCAAATCTTGCTGCCATTCGCCATAAACGGCGGCGCGGCGACGTTCGCCATCATTGATGTTGATGTAATCATTCGGCGCCATCATAGTGCCTGGCACTGCAGGCCACACATCGTCGAGCTGGTAGCTATAGAATTCTTGGCCGACCAGCAAGGTGCTGTCATCGCCCATTGGTAAGCGCCAGTGCAGTTGATAGCTGTAGTCATCACCTTCAGTGTTCATTGGCATCTTGCCGGTTTTTTCTGGGGTGAAAAAGCCCATCTCGTGCTTCACGCCGTGCCAATTGAATTGGGCGCTGAACTCGCCGTCATCGTCGAGTTTAAGTTGATAACGGGCGAGGGCACCGTAACTCTTGTTATCTGTCATATCCATGTATTGGTTAGCAAAACCTTGAAATGGAATATTCTGATGGGTCAGTTTGATGGCAACTTCTTGAGTGTCGTCACGCCATGCGGCGGTCAATGCGTGGTTTTGTGCGCGGTACAGAGTATCGATGACTTTATCGCCATTGCCATCTTTATAGCTGTTGGCATCTTCATAGGCGCCTTGATAGCTTAGGCTGATATTTTTGCTGGCGACTGTGGCGTTGGTGCCGAGTAATAAGGTGTCGCTCACGCTGCGGTATCCCGTTGAGATATCGCCGCTATTCCACTTGATGCTATCGCTTTCGCCAAATTTAGGATTAAGGCTGCTGACTTTGATCACCCCCGCGATATTGTCGCCACCCGCGCTGACTGGCGATACACCCGCAATCACTTCGGCTGTGGTGATTTGATTGGCGGAAATATAGGACAGCGGTGGATTCATTTGATTGGCGCAGGAAGCGGTAATGTCCGCACCATCAACTAACACTTTAATGCGATCGCCCATCATGCCATTGAGAATAGGTAGAGCCGATACGCCACCCGCTTCGGAGAAATCTACTCCTTGTCCTTTCAGCAGGTTTTCAGCCGAACCTAGCGTGTTACGGTTTTCGGTCTGTTGGCCGTGGACTTCTAAGCGTTCAATATTGGCTAATTCGCTGTCATCGGCCATTGCCTGTGGCGCTAGCGATAAGCCCATGGCGATTGCGAGGGATGAGGAAATTACTGAAGTTTTAAACGGGTGAGATAAATACGCAGAATTTGCAGCCATCTTATTGTCTTCCATTCACTTGGATTAATTGCGCTGCATTATAAAGAGCATCTAAGAGTGACAGGTGCGGCATATTGTCGCAGAGGGCAACAAAGCGGGTTAAAAACAGAATTGAGCTTGAGCAGAAGGTAAATTCCTCGCACGTTAATCACTTAGACCATGATTTTCTTTGACTCTTTAAACATTGTGCTCATCAATCATCGATAAGCGTATCAATGGAACCTGCGTTATCGGCCGTCAAAGGTGGGATGAGTTTTTAAGATGCGAGCTAACCAAAATACTTGCTATACAGCCGCTGAGTTTCGCCTTGGGAATCCATGGCAGCGAGTGCTTTGGCAAACTGGAAAGCTTTAGAATCAGGCGCTAACACTGTGGGATTATTATCTGGGCTGATGGGGTTTTCGGCGTGATAGTTAGGGTTGTGTCTACCGCGGAAGTGACGGCTTTTTTTCGAGAAACCGAGGTACATTTCCTGCGCAGATTGGCAGCAGTTATAGTGGAGTTTGAACTGAGTGGGGTCGCGATCGTTAAGGTAATAATGCAGTGTGGTTTGATCGTAGATGAAAAAATCCCCTTGGTTTGAAAGCAAATAATCCAAGGCTTTAGACACATTGAGTTCAGGCGGTTTACGTACTTGTATTTTGTCCGGCAGGCCGCCAAAGTCGTAACTGCCGGGGGCGATTAAGAGGGTCATCTTGTTACTGGCTAATTGCTCAATCGAGCGAATATCAGCGGCGCCTGCACGGCTAATGCCTATGGCGCGTTCTGAAAGTCCATTAGGGATAAAGTGCGCGTATTTAGCCCGATCTTCGGTGAAGTTAAGCCCGGGATAAAAGTCGATATTGCCGAGTTTGAGATCCCGCAGTATGCGTAATTTAGGTGCGCGCACTATATTGAGTTTGCAGCCAATCTTGTCCGCCGCGGCTTGGTAAAGGTCGTGATAAAATCCCGTATTATTGTGTTCGTCTCCGATAAAAGGTAAGCGTTCGCTGGTGCGATACCCCATAGTAATCACGCAGGCGTCGGAACTGGAAAAGGCATTGGCGAGCGGGGTTTGGAGTGTCATCAGCAAGAGCAGTGCGCCGAGCCAAGGTTGAGCGACTAACGTGGATTTCAAATTGATCTCCTTATCTGTCGATTACAAAGCGTAACCTGAGTGCCAATAAAGGTTATGGCAAAATCCGTAAACTAAACCTGAAAACCTATTAACTAAATCTTATTGATTATTAAGCTAATATATTATTTTTGTTTGAATAATCTATCATACTTTCCTACTAGTCAACGCCATTTTTTATGTTGGAGTGCACAAACTCTGTACATCTGATTTGATTGCGTTATAGTTTGCGCTGTTAGGCCATGGGCTTAACTTTCATTAAGCAGTGAGGCATAAAATGACTAAACAAAAACCGCAAAATATGACCTTAGAACACGAAAGTGGCCGAGGCACCATTACCGACAACGCACTTAAAGCGTTAGTGACGAGTCCCCTGTTTAGGACCCGCACCGAGAAAGCCAAAAAGGGCAAAGGGTCATATGACCGTAAGGCACAAAACCGAAAGGGGCATCAGCATAAGGGCGATGCCCCTTTTGACTTTCTAGGTCTGCGCTTTTGCTAATCTGTTGTTTCCCCTGTTTTAGCCCACTGGCTTTAATCCCTCGTTAGTCCTGCCCGTTCCTGCTACTTCCCCAGCCTCAACATCCGTCTTTACGCTTAAATCAGCCTTATTGTCGATAGTCGCTTTCCTTCTGAGAGCTTAGCTTGGAATGAATTGGTACTTTTACCCTGAGCGAGTATGGTGAATGCTTAGAGGGTTCTAGCGAAGGAGATGCGCATGGCACAGCAATATCGAATCGAACACGACACTATGGGTGAGGTAAACGTCCCCGCAGACTGTTATTGGGGGGCGCAGACCGAGCGTTCACGACAGCACTTTCGTATCGGTGTCGAAGCGTCAATGCCGATTGAAGTGATCCACGCATTTGGCTATCTCAAAAAGGCCGCCGCCATTACCAATCAACAACTTGGCGCTTTGACTCAAGCTAAAGCCCAACTGATTGCCCAAGTGTGCGATGAGCTGATCGCAGGTGAACTCGATACGCAATTTCCCTTGGTTATTTGGCAAACAGGCTCGGGCACGCAAACCAATATGAACGTCAATGAAGTGATTGCCTATCGCGGCCATGTGCTTTCGGGTGGGCAACTCACGGATACGGTTAAATGTTTACATCCCAATGACGATGTTAACCGCTCGCAATCTTCCAACGATACCTTTCCTACCGCCATGCACATTGCTGCTTATCGTCAAGCCGTTGAGCTGGTTTTGCCCTGCATGAAGTCACTACAGCAGAGCTTGCAGCACAAGGCCGAGGAATTTGCGCATCTAGTTAAAATCGGCCGCACGCATTTTATGGATGCCACACCGTTAACCTTGGGCCAAGAGTTTTCGGGTTACGCCGCGCAGTTAAGTCATGGCATCGAAGGCATTGAGCACAGTCTCAAGCGGGTGGCCGAGTTAGCCTTAGGTGCGACCGCCGTGGGCACTGGGCTGAATACGCATAAGGATTACGCCGTTAAGGTGGCGGACAATATCGCAAAGCTCACAGGCTTGCCCTTAGTGACGGCGCCGAATAAGTTTGCCGTCCTTGCTGCCCACGATGAATTAGTCGCCCTGTCGGCGGCCTATAAAGTCGCGGCGGTAGGTTTAATGAAGATCGCAAATGATATTAGGATGTTAGGTTCTGGCCCACGCTGCGGCATCGCTGAGTTATTCCTGCCTGAAAATGAACCGGGTTCGTCGATTATGCCGGGCAAAGTGAACCCGACTCAGGTTGAAGCCATGACTATGGTGTGCGCGCAAATCATGGGCAATGATGTCGCCGTTGGCATTGGTGGCAGCAATGGTCAGTTTGAGCTCAATGTGTTTAAGCCGATGATTATCGCCAATGTGCTGCAATCGGGGCGCTTATTGGGGGATGCTTGCCAATCGTTTAATGATCACTGCGTGGTCGGCATAGTGGCAAATGAACCACAGATTGCTAAGCATGTGGAAAACTCACTCATGCTAGTGACGGCGCTGAATCAACATATCGGTTATGAAAAGGCCGCTAAAATAGCTAAAAAAGCCCATAGCGAGCACAAGACACTGCGCCAAGCGGCATTAGAACTTGAGTTAGTCACGGAGGAAGAGTTCGAGCTTTGGGTTGATGCTAATAAGATGTTGGGGCCAGATGCTTAATGCTCAATTCATAACGTCTTATCCTAGATGCTGATAAATCAGCGAAATTGAGGCTGGCAATGAATCAAGATCGTGAGCCGAGATAATGAAAAGAAATAGTGTGATGAGATAGCGAGAAGAAATAGTGTGAGGCGAAGCAGTGGAGTAAGGAGGGTGAAGCATTCGCAGTGTTAATGCTTACGAAATGTTAAAAACAAAAAGCGAACCAGAGGTTCGCTTTTTGAGTCATAGCCTGTCCTGTATCAGAACGGCTTAGTCTTGGGTGTCAGCATCTACTACTTCAGCCCACAGATCGTGTTCGTCTGAATGGGTGATGCGAGCACGAACCAACATACCAGGTTCCAACTCAGTTTCACCATTGATAAACACCATACCGTCGATTTCAGGTGCATCGGCGAAGCTGCGGCCAATGGCGCCTTCTTCGTCTACATCATCAATCAGAATGTCTAAGGTACGGCCAACGAAACGGGCTAAACGCTCGGCGCTGATCTCGGCTTGGACTTCCATAAATCTGTGGTATCTGTCTTCTTTCACTTCTTCGCTGATAAGTTCGGCGATGGTGTTGGCGACAGCTCCATCCACTTCTGAATACTTAAAGCAACCGACGCGATCAAGACGTGCTTCTTTTAAGAAATCGAGCAGGATTTGGAAATCCTCTTCGGTTTCACCTGGGAAGCCGACGATGAAGGTCGAGCGGATCACTAGATCGGGACAAATTTCACGCCAGCGTTGAATCGCTTCTAACTGACGGTCAACACGGCCTGGACGCTTCATCATCTTCAGGATGCGCGGGCTTGCATGCTGCATTGGAATATCCAGATACGGCAGGATTATACCTTCGGCCATCAGCGGGATCAGATCGTCAACCCATGGGTATGGATAGATGTAATGCAGACGCACCCAAGCGCCCATTTTACCCAGTTGGCGCGCTAGGCTAGTAATGTCTTGCTTGACTGGCATACCGTTCCAAAAATCGGTACGACCGCCTTTGTCTTTGCCGTAGGCCGAGGTATCTTGGCTCACGACTAGAATTTCTTGTACGCCTGACTCCACTAAACGCTTAGCTTCATCTAAGATACTGCCCGCTGGACGGCTGTCGAGATCGCCACGTAGCGAAGGAATAATGCAGAAAGTACAACGGTTGTCGCAACCTTCTGAAATCTTTAAATAAGCGTAATGCTTAGGCGTTAACTTAACCCCAGTTTGTGGGATTAATGATGTGAAAGGGTTGTGCTCTGGCTTAGGTACATATTTGTGAACGTGCTTCAACACGGCTTCATAGCTGTGTGGGCCAGTGATTTCTAACACATCTGGATGCACTTCGCGGATTTGGTTTTCTTTGGCGCCAAGGCAGCCAGTGACGATCACTTTGCCGTTTTCTTCTAAGGCTTCACGCACAGCGTCCAGAGATTCTTCAACCGCAGCATCGATAAAGCCGCAGGTGTTGACGATAACCAGATCGGCATTGGCGTAGCTGTTAGTCACTTCGTAGCCGTCGATGCGTAACTGAGTCAGAATACGCTCTGAATCCACGAGGTTTTTTGGGCAGCCCAAAGACACGAAACCGATGCGATTCCCAGTGGTAACAGCATTAGTGCTTGCTGCTTCTAATGTTTTTACTGGGATATCAAGCGTGGTCGTTTGCTTGGGTTTAAAAGTTTCAACTGTCATGGTTTCTCGCTGAGGTTAGAGCAGCCTTAAAAAAGATGGCGGATTATACCTGAAGTGGTTAAAAGGTACAGTAGCTTTGGCTGAAAAGTGTACAACTGGGGCGCTGAATATGCCAGTTAACCCTAAGGCCTATTTTGGGTGTGGATATAGATATATCCGCTAGAGATCCGCAGTCGAACTCATAGGGATAAAAAGAGCTAAATATTTTTCAGAAAAATTAACCCTTTTTAAAATCCGCCGCGTTTATAGCGAGCAAGAGACAGTTTGTTGATGCTGTTACATATTGGTACAAGTATTGGCACTTTTTACTGATAGCCTAAGCGCTAAATAAGCGACACAGTCGTGTTAGCCGTCTCGTTTGAATATGCGTTCTATTTGAAGTGGTTTAGCTATAAGCACATTATTTTGGAGTAAGTTATGAAAAATTCTCTTTTAGCGGTATTGGTAGCGGGTGGTCTTTTTTCGAGTACGTTTATGGCGCCAGCAGTGCTCGCCGCTGAGGTCGATTTCCCCCACATTGAAACCATGGGGGTCAGCCAAATCCAAGTCGAGCCCGATATGGCGGATGTGAATGTGGAAGTGGCCGTGACCGAAAAAACCGCTAAAGCCGCCAAGGATAATTCCGATGCCGCCGTGGCTAAGTTTATCGCCCGTCTCACCGCAGCGGGAGTGACTAAAGACCAGATCCAGAGCGCGAATTTAAATCTTCAACCGCAATACGTGTATGTGCAGGATAAGGCGCCAGAGCTGACGGGTTACACCGCCAGTCGTCAAATTACCGTGACGGTAACAGACTTAAGCCGCTTAAATGCAATCTTAGATTCGGCTTTGGAAGAGGGCATGAATCGGGTGAATAACATCGCCCTTAAATCGAGCAAAGAAGCGGAATATGTCGCCAAGGCACGCCAAGCTGCAATTGTGGATGCCAAACAAAAAGCCGAGTCTTTGGCTAAAGGTTTTGGGGAGAACCTAGGTAAGATCTGGCAGATCCGTTATTACGATCAACGCCCCGTGCAACCTGTCATGTTACGCATGAGCGCCAAAGCCGATGCCATGGGCGCCGCCGAGAGCTATCAGTACGGCCAAGTGAGCATAGAAGATAGAGTCGAAGTGATTTATAAGTTGAAGTAACAAGTGTTGAAGAATAGGAAAGGGCAGACTTAAATCGAGTCTGCCCTTTTTATTAGGATCTGAAATTAGCGTTACATCTTCCAGCTCACAGTCGCACTATAGTTGGCTGGTGCGCCGTAGAAACCTTGGGCCCAGTATAAGCTGTTGAGGTATTTCTCGTCGGTGATGTTGTTGGCGTTAACGGTCAGGCTAACGTTGTCGGTAAATGCATAACGCGCCATCAAATCGACAACGGCATAGGCATCTTGTTTTGTGATAATAGGGTCACCCGCATTGGTAAAACTATCAGCGACTACGTCATCTTGTGTGCGAGAGATATCATCCTGCCAGCGCATGTTAACACCAAAGCTTAAACCTTCGAGCTGCTCAAATTCATAGACAGCGCTTAACTTAAATAACTTACTTGGCGTGTATTCTTTTACCAGTTTGGCAACATCATCGCGGCCATTAATGTTGAAGTCGGTATAACCTAAGCTCACTTGTAAGCCCGGATAAACTTCCCCCGCGATATCCAATTCGTAACCTTTGCTATTGATCCCATCACCAGCAATAAAAATCGTGTTATCAGGATTGCTGTTGAGTGGAACAGCCAAGTTCACTTGTTCTACATCGAAGTAGGCGAGGCTGGCGATTAACTTACCATCAAATAATTCGCTCTTTAAACCGACCTCACGGCTTTCGCCTGTCACTGGGTCAATTAATTGATTGTTAATGTCTCTTTTAATTTGTGCGAGGAAGGTTTCAGTATAGCTAGCGTAGGCGACCAGTTCGGGCATAAAACGATAGACAAGCCCTAGGTAAGGGATGAAATCTTGTGCATCGGTATCCCGTGATTCACCGTAGGACTCACCTTCTGCTTCCCATTGGTTAAAGCGGCCACCAGCAATTAAGTGCATGTCTTCAAACAAATTAAATCGTCCAGTGAAATAAGCGGCTTTTTGGGTTGAGTTAACATCGCTCCCCAATGGACTGTCGGCAAAGGTGGGATAGGGCGTATTGCCCTCCCACGTATTGAGGTCTGGCATGGCAGGGAAACCATTGCCTGTGGTGTAGTCGTAGAGTGAGTGTTCTTGTTTGTCTGAAGTCGAGTAGTTAAGGCCAAAAACTAACAGGTGATCACGGCCAAACAGATTGATATCGCCCTTAACGTACACATCGGCCAAATCGCTGCTTTCTGTTGCATCATATTCACTGCCGTAACCGGTTAGACCTCGCTCTGTGGTTTTATCTGGTGTGCCATAAACATAAAAAAGCTGGGTGTCTTCATCGGTTGATTTATGCGAGTAAGTCGCACGCAGGTGCCAGTCATCGTTAAAGTAATGACTTAGCTCAACCACAGTGTTTTGCTTCTCAACTAGCCATGATGACCAATTGGCCGAGGTGCTAGTAGAGCGATCATAATTGGTCGCGCTACCGTCGGTATAATACAGCGGCAGTGCACCCCATAGGCCACCATCTGTGTCATTTTTAATGTAAGCATGGCTGAGTGAAAGAGTCGTGTTATCGGATAATTGTGCCTCAAGCATGGCATACAGGACATTCTTGTCTTGTTGATAGCGATCAAGATAGGAGTCTTGAACTTGCTTCACCGCCACCGCTCTGGCCGCGACTTTTTCGCCCAGATTCACAGTGCCATCGAGTTCAAGGCGAGCATTGTCAAAACTGCCGTAGCTGGCATTAATATTAAGTTGATTGTCTGCCGTTGGGCGCTTACGAATAAAGTTTACCGTAGCAGAGGGATTGCCTACTCCTGTCATTAAACCATTGGCGCCGCGGATCACTTCGACGCGGTCATAAATGGCGGTATCTTCGTCAGAATGGTTACTGCCGGAACTTAATGGTAGGCCGATACCATCAATCTGGAAATTAGTGATATCAAAGCCGCGGGCCGTGTAATAAGTACGGTCAGTCTCGATACGTTCAACATTGACACCCGTCGCTGTATCTAAAACTGTGTTGATATTAGTGAGTTGGAAGTCGCTCATTTGCGCGCTGGTAATCACAGAGACAGATTGCGGAATATCACTGATTGGCAATTCTAATTTTGAAGCACCACTGGCGGTACTGGCGTTGTAACCTGCAATATAACTGCCTTTGACTTCTATTTTTTCAATTTTTTTATCGGCATTTTCATTGGGGGCGGCATCATCGGCATAGCTTGGCATAGCTGTAGATAGCGCAATGATTATTGCTGAATAGAGTGTGGACAAGCGCAGTGTGTTCATCATTAAGCCTGATATTTGGGGGGGTGGGATGGAAAAGTGAGCACAATATAACGTAAGCGTACGGTTAAGTTAATGATATTCGTTATCATTTACATTTGTTAAATTTTGCAGGTTAAACTCGCGAATACTACTTAAGCCTGATTTACCTTGTGGTCTGCGTGGGTGAGGTAAGTGCTCATGATGAAATACCAACACCTTGTGGTGAAAGATTTTATTAACATGATGAACAGTAAAAACTGGCAAATTTAACCATTTATCCTCACACTAGTAAGGTGATGTTTAGGAGGCCGTTTATGGATTTTCCCGCTCAAATAAAGCAACAAACTTGCATGGATTGCTTAAGTGGTAAGTCATTAGGATTTGAAATTCGAATGGCATTTCAACCTATCATTCATTGGCCTAGTCGTGAGAACCACGGGTATGAGGCACTTGTCCGTGGGCCCAATGGAGAGGGCGCTGGATGGGTGTTTGAGCGGATTAACGAAAGCAACAAATACTATTTCGATCAGGCCTGCCGAGTTAAAGCGATAGAAACCGCCTCCAAACTGGGACTCGATAAGATGCTCAGTATCAACTTTTTACCTAACGCCGTATATAACCCTGAGACCTGTATCCGCGCGACGATTGAAGCCGCCGACATGTATGGGTTTGATATTCACAAAATCATGTTCGAAGTGACAGAGGGTGAGCAAATTGTCGATCGGGCGAAATTAGTCCGCATCTTCGAGAGTTATGCTAAGCGTGGTTTTATCACCGCAATCGATGATTTTGGCAGTGGTTTTGCTGATTTAAGTTGGTTGGATGCCCTGCGCCCTCAAGTATTAAAACTCGATATGACGTTGATCCGTGATATCGATGTCGATAAAGAAAAACAGCTGGCGGTGGATGAAATACTGCGTATTTGCCTAGAACTTAATACAAGAGTCTTGGCCGAAGGCGTTGAGAGCGAAGCCGAACTGAATTATCTCGCGGCTATCGGGATTGAGTATTTTCAGGGTTACTACTTTGCTAAACCTAAGCTCGAACATTTAAGCACCTTCGAAGAGCTGAACTTTCATGCACCATAGCCGCGCTCGTTCGACGTCTTAAACTATCTGGATCTTCTGCTTTGTGTGTTCACCATAGAATCTAAAATGGCGATATCGACACATCTGACTAAGCTTACTCTGACTCAAACAAAGGAGGTGTTATGAAACAATTTACAGCTTTAACCCTATTAGTATCTTGTTCCTTACTGCTAGCTAGCCCAGTATTTGCCCACGGTGAAATCGGTGAACCCTCGGATGGCGCCAAGGGAATGGCGGGTGCCATGGGCACCATAGAATTTAAACCCTCAGATTGGCAAGAGAATAAACAGAGCTGGTGGAAGGACAGTGATGGTGTTGCACCCGGTGTTGCCGGTTGCCATGTCGGTACCGATGCACAAGGTGTGCCTAATGGCAGAATGTTTGGCGAGGCGTGTTTGCCCGATGGCTTATTAGTCGAATCCAATCCTGGCAAAGATGTGATACACGGTCACAGTGACGACTTAGGTCATCCTGATACCTTTGACTGTAATGCTTGGTGTGTTGGCGAAGGTAAAACTGCGGGTATGTGTGAAGTGGCCGCTGCGCCACCTTGCGAGCAATCCGCGAGATGCGCCTGCAAGTAGTTAATTGCGAGTGTGAGCTCGATGTGTGTTGTGAGTTCACTGCGATTTCATTTCTTTGGCTAACATATTATTCTATCTGCGATTATCGCGCTTAGCGGCTCTCCTACCCAACATACTTATTTGAATCCTTGAGTGCACAATTGGCCGCTTTAGCTTTAGCCGTACTGAGCTGTGGGGCAATTGTTTGTTTCTGATATCGGCTAACTGATATATCATGCGCCACCTAAAATTGCCCTTGTTACCTATTCGCTACTATGTCTTCCAACGCGCTCTATACCGATTTATCCGGCTATTACGATTTAATGTGTTCTGATATTAACTACCAGCAACAGAGTGCGAGCATCCATCGTCTGCATCAGTTCCTTGGCAATAACGGTAAACAACACCTTGATTTAGCTTGTGGTACGGGTCCGCATGTGCGGCATTTTATCGATCTTGGTTATCAATGCAGTGGCCTAGATATCAATCAGCCGATGCTCGACATGGCCATGCGCCGTTGTCCCGAAGCCCAGTTTAACCTGCAAGATATGACAGCTTTTTATTTAGAAGAGCGTGTCGACTTGATCACCTGTTTTTTATATTCCATCCATTACAGTGCTTGTATCGAACGCCTTAAAAGCTGCATCGCCAGTGTGCACAGTGCGCTCAATGATGGCGGACTGTTTTGTTTTAATACGGTCGATAAACACAGAATTGATAATACGGCCTCGGTTAAGCATTTTGCCGAGTTTGATGGTAGTCATTTTGCCTTCGAATCCGGTTGGCATTACAGTGGTCAAGGCGAGAAACAGTCCTTAAAGCTGAGTATTGCCAAAAGCAGTCTGCCGTTTACTGAGGTGTCAGCTTCGCCTTTACCAGTCTCTGATATGAAAGGTTTAGGCTCGCTGGAAGCGGGGTTACACGCCGCAGGTTTACAGGAAGTTGGCTTACAAGAACTACACAGCATTGAGCAATGGCAAGATCAACATGCCATGGTCGCGACCAGCTTCACAGAACTTCAAGAACTGTTAGCCCCCTATTTTGAAGTACATGTTTTCGAACACGATTATGAAAGAATCGTCCCGTGGGATTTAGCATCCGGCAACGCGCTGTTTGTCTGCGTGAAGATTTAACCTTCTGTTGAAGGTTCGGCAATTGGGCAATCGTCTTCGAACTTCGTTTGAACTTTCATTCTTTTAACAAGAGTCAAAGTCGTTGGGCTCCATCCGTGATTATTCATTAAGCGCAGACCAAAAGGGGAGAAGTACCTGTTCTCCTTTTGGCTTATTTGTAAAATATGGCCGGCATTCTCAACGGATTTGAAAGCCTCTTTTACTCATGGCCAAAGGGGCTATGGCTTTCGAAGTCCTCGCTTTACATCCATGTAAAATACTCCTGTTCGGCAATCCTCGTCTCGCTCACAAGCCAGAAAAACACTGATTTTCATTCATCCTGCGGTAACTCTGAGGGAAGGTGTATTTCTGGGTGCTAAGTACTGATGTTTAAATATATTAGATATAAAAGCCCTACTTGTCCGATCATTTTGTCCCCTTAAGCAAACCGCATTTAAACTAGCCAAAAGCGGGATTGGATCACGAAATCAAACCATCGCCAATGAAAGGGACAAAAGTCCGTTTCTTAGCCTTGATTATTGAGTATTTTCATTATCTCGATGTTTAACGGATAAAAAGGATCGCTATATGGACATTATTTCATGGTTTAGTATCAATAATACCTTTGTTAATATTCCCCTGGGCAGTGGCTATGCCATGTCATGGATTGAAATGGTTGGCACTGTATTTGGTTTATTGTGTATTTGGTGTGCAAGCAAAGAGAAAACGATTAACTATTTTTTTGGTTTAATTAATGTGACTTTGTTTGCAATCATCTTTTACCAAATCCAGCTATATGGATTATTAATTCTGCAATTATTCTTTTTTGTCGCCAATATCTACGGCTGGTATGCGTGGACTCGTCCCAATACTATTGATGGCGAATCACTACAAGTGCGTTGGCTATCTAAACAAAAACTGCTCATTACTGGCGTGGTCAGTATTGTCGCTATTTTTTTGATGACTATCTTCATTGACCCTTTCTTTGCAGCGTTAGCTAAAATCGCCACTAACACACTCAACGCCTTCGGCAATGATATCGTCCTTAAACCTTTAGATCCTGATGCCTTCCCGTTTTGGGATGCCACAATGACTGTATTGTCAGTGGTCGCGCAAATTCTCATGACCCGCAAGTATGTTGAAAACTGGATTCTGTGGGTTGTGATAAACGTGATTAGTGTTGGTGTGTATGCTGCGCAAGGGGTTTACGCCATGTCTATCGAATACGCAATTCTGCTGTTCATCGCATTGAATGGCACGCGAGTATGGATGGCAACCGCAAAGTCTAACCAAGCTAAATCCTCAAAGCAGGCGGTGCTATGAATCTACAACCACACATTGCTGTCAGTGCTGACGATATAGCTTCTAGAGTGATTGTGTGTGGTGATCCTGCTCGTGCAGCGCGTATCGCGGGTTGGTGTGAAAACGGCAAACAAGTTGCCAGTAATCGTGAGTTTCAGTTATTTAATGCACGATTTAACGGTATAGATGTCACGATTTGTAGTACAGGCATAGGCGCTGCTTCAATGCTGATCGCATTAGAGGAGCTTAAACAGTGCGGAGTTACTACCATCATTCGTGTTGGATCTGCAGGAGCGTTGCAACACAATATTGGCCTAGGAGAATTGATTATTGCCGAAGGGGCAGTTCGTGACGAAGGGGGCTCCTTGAGCTACCTTCCAGCATCCTACCCTGCTGTAGCCGATCATGCCTTAGTTGCGTCCTTACTTAGTGCAGCTAAGCAACTTCAAAGTAAATATTACTTAGGCTTAGTGCGTTCCCATGACAGTTTTTATACCGACCAAGAGACGGAAATTTGTGAGTTTTGGCACCAGCGTGGTGTACTTGCTGCTGACATGGAAACCTCTGCACTGTTAACGGTTGGGCGTTTCCGTGGTTTGCAGGTTGCATCCATTCTTAACAACGTTGTTCTATTTGAGCAGGAAGTTAAAGAAGGTATAGGTCTGTTTAAACAAGTTAACGGCAGTATGATTGAGGGGGAAAAGCGTTCAGCAATGATTGCGTTGCAAGCGCTAACAAGCCATAGGAGTTAACTTCAATAATCGTAGTCAATGGCGCGCTACTCTATCGATGGAATCTATTTTATGTGCCTCGAATGAGTGGACGCGTTATTGCTGCGGCATGTAAAGTGATGCCATCACAATGATTGGTCACAACAAATGCAGATCGAGCCAAACCCGAATACTCGCTTTTATCCATTCCTTAAAGCACACAGTGAGCAATTTCGTCAGAAATTAATGCACTGTGCAGTCGCTACTCGTCACCTCATTAAAGGTTCTGCTCTGCTAACCCAAGGGCAAGTTGTAGACCATTTATACCTAGTGCCTCACGGCCGAGTCTCTATGAATATTACTGTCGCTAGTGGTAAGCGTTTTCAGCTTGGTGAGGTGCAGTGTACTGAACAAATCTTTGGTGAAATGGAGTTTTTAAATCAAAATCTTTGTCAGTGGAGTGTAGTCGCTGAACAAGATATTGATGTAACGGCTATTTCCGTGGCAAAACTCACGAGATCTTTACAGGCTCATCCTGAAATGGCGATGTTTTTTGCCAGTGCTTTAGCTGATGATTATCAAGACTCCATGGATATCTATACCCAACGATTATTACGCCCCATAGTGTATAACATTGCCTATGATCTATGGATACGAGATAGCAATACTGTTGTCCTTGGTGGTTTTGCTAAAATCGACCCTGAAGCTGAACGTTTTGGTACTATTAGCCGCGTTTATCGACGAGCAGTGAAAGAGTTAGTTGTTCGTGGCTTAGTCCGGAAACAAGGGGCACATTTGGAAATTTTAGATCGCCAAGGTTTAAAAGCATTTCTTGATGACAGTAGCCATAATGATTTGTAGTCAGATTATATGTGCCTGTGAGTGTGGTAAAACGAATTTATATTAGTAAATAAGTTAGACATTAATTTTGATAACGTTACTTCGCGATAATTATTCCCATAATAGATAATGCTTAAGTTTTCTAAGTTAAGTTAATTTTAGCCGTATCGTTTAAGTCCTATTTATAAAGGAAAATGTATTTTCCTTTATACTGTTTCATCATCCATGATATCTCAATGGTATTCTTATTCGAGCACGACTACTTCGCAGGGGAAGATGCATTGCTTGAATTTAGGTGTTGTTAGCTCCTAAAAACAAAATGAGTCTTAGATGCTCTGGCTTTTCTATTCTCTTTTCATACTTTTGTGATGATGGCTGGCGGCTGATTTCGTGCTTCAATGTACGGTAAAGCGAACGCTATTATTGATGGAGTGACTGGCAGTATGGAGAGTTGATATGAAGCAACTAGCAGAAAACCTGTGGATTTTTGATGGTGAAGCCGTACCATTTTTTACCTTGCCCTATACCACTCGGATGACAGTGATCCGCTTAAATAATGGCGCTTTGTGGGTACATAGCCCAATCAAACTCACCCCTGAACTTCAGGCACTGGTCGAAGCGTTAGGCGAAGTTCGTTATCTTATTGCGCCTAACCACTTGCACCACCTATTTTTAAAGGACTGGCAGCAACGTTATCCGCAGGCCCAAAGCTTTGGCACTGCAGAAGTTCAAACAAAGCGGCCAGATCTCCATTTTGACGGGCTGTTCACCGCTCAATTTCATGCCATGTGGGCGACTGATATTGACCAAATATTATTTACGGGCTCTCATTTCATGCAGGAATGTGTGTTCCTTCATAAAGCATCGCGTACTTTGATTGTGACGGATCTTATCGAGAACTTTTCACCCGAATCTTTTAATGCCTTACAGCGATTATTGGCTCGCGGAGCGGGAATACTCGCTCCAAACGGTAAAATGCCCTTAGATTGGCGCTTAAGTTTTATGTTTGCTAAGACACAAGCGCGCAGTCATATTGATAAAATATTAGCTTGGGAGCCCAAAGCCATCATCATGGCCCATGGTCTTATTATCGAGAATGATGCAACGGCATTTTTGGAAAAATCATTTTCTTGGGTAAATAGGGAGGGATAATATTATTATTTTCCCCCAATATCATTTTAGCGTTTAAACCGATATACATTATCAGCGAATAAAAGGCGGACACTTTATAGTTGAATTCGGGAGTTAACTATCTGCAATATTATTTAAAATTAACCCATGTGACATGAATGATGGCTAATTTGTGAGGGGTAGTAGGTTGATGGAATGTAGCGTGGTTGTGAATTTATCCCTTATCTATGAAATAGTTACAATGCAATAGGCAATAAATACATTCGCCAGAGTGAGTGCAACTTACAGCTATTAATATATAAGTGATTTTAGCTGTTATTTTAGACGGTTTTTCTTCATTTTAAATTATCTTGATTAAGCTATAGCATTGATAGTAATGTTTTTTATTAACTTTCTTAAATCTATTTAGCTTGAGTTCGGTAAGTCTGGCATTACTTTTGTAATGTACTTAGCGTATTTAAATAATTAACTAGGAGTACATTATGAAAAATACCATTCTTACTTTGGCCGCCATTATTTCTTTAGCCTCTGTTAGTGTTTACTCTCATGCGGAGAACATGAAAAATAATGATGTCGCAGAAAATGGCATTTATGTTGGTGCTAACTATGGTTATTTAAAAGTTGATGGTAAAGATGACTTCGATGATAATAGCGATGTTATTCAAGGGCTTGTTGGTTATCGCTTCAACCAATATTTAGCTATCGAAGGCGGATACGTTAACTTCGGTGATTATGGTAATAGCTTATCTAATGCAGAAACAGATGGTTATACCGCTGCGCTAAAAGTCTCATATCCCATTGTCGATCGCGTTGAGTTGTACGCTAAAGGTGGGCAACTATGGTATTCCACTGATTATGATGTGTTAGGTTTTTCTGGAAATAAAGATGATGAAGGTGTGTTCGCCGGTGCCGGTGTTGCATTTAAAGTCACAGATCGATTCTTAATTAATGCCGAGTACACTTGGTATGATGCAGGAATTACCGTTGAGAATGTTAGCAACGGTGCAGATACAGACACAGACTTTAAACAAGCCAGTTTAGGTGTTGAATATCGCTTCTAATTATTCTTTTTTGATATTTATAATTTAAAAATTGATTATCTAGGTGTGACACGCTAAGTGTCACACCTTTTTTATATGATTAATATGTCACTCATAGTTTTTTAAGCAAAGTCAAAATCAAGGTCGTGGGGCTTCACCCCACGCCCGACCAAGAGGGGATCAATAGCAATTCCCTCTTGGATCTCCCTTGCCGCTCCCTAACTGAGTTGAAAGCCCCTTGGGCATTAAGCGTTCTTTTGCTATCGCGTCAGACGCTCGTCCCTGATTCGACTGATGCTATCTCGGCATCCATACCTCGCTCACGCAACGAACGCAAATGCCCTGCGGCAACTCAGAGGGGAGGTGAACTTCTGTAGCCACTTTGTTGGCTGTTAATCCTCGGAGATTTGTAACTGTCCCATCTTTGCACTTAAAAACAAAAATATCAGCCTGTCCCATTTTTAGATTAACTTTACGTAATTACTTACTTTTCAGCTACAAGCTCGTTATCAAAAATCACATCCTGCGTAAAGTTAGCATAATTTGATTTTAAAAATTGGAGTCCTTCAGTTGTAGTAACATCTAAGTCTAGATGTGAGCGAATAAACTCCAATCTATACTTACATTCTTTAATTAGCTGGCCCCAGGTTTTTACTTTAATGGTCATGTAATCAGTCTGATGAATAATACCTTGCCCTGTTTTATCTGCTTTAAGTCTATGGTCTGTGTATTCATTTGTGTCATTTGAAACAATCCAGAAGTTCCATTTAACATCAAGTTTATTAAACCTTTCATCACTAGCAACCGCGAATGCATAGGACTCAATTTGTTGTATTTCTTTAGGTCCAATAGGAACCTTCGGAGCTTTAAGCTCTATAACTAAATGCTCAAGTTGATCGGCATGGTTTTGGGGGACAGATTGAGTGAGCATTAAATCAACAATTCCTCTTGATTTATCAATCCTAGTTACCGGCTCATCTGGAATCAGATCTATCTTCATAGCCTTTAGATGCTTTTTAAGAACTTCGCTGAGAGATTGGTCATTTACAGACATTGAAAATGCATCGCCAAAAACCCATGTATTATCTGCAAGAATTTTGTGGAGTTGACTACGCTCTTTAAGTACCTGTTTCTTTTCAGGATCAAAAATAATGTGCTCCAAACCGGCTATAAATTTTAATCGATCAGATATTGTTTTTGATGCATTGATAATCGATGTAAGACTTATATCTTCAAGTAGTTCAGCTAGTTCTTTTTGTTTCTTCAATGATAAACTTAGAACTTCTTCAAAAATAATTTGTAGATCATTCGGGTTTGACGACACTATTTGTTTAAGTAGTCGAAATTGAAGACGTTTGACTTTAATGGGAGACTTTTCAAACTCTGGAAGTTCTTGACTAATATTTATTGCCAAAATATCAAACATCTGTCTCTCAACTTCGTCCATCACGTCAATATACCCGCCTTTATATGGGTATATATCTTCTTCTTTCCATTTCTGGATGATGTTAGCTGATTTAGCTAGTTTACGAAGAAATAGGTGATGCTTTAATTTGTCAATTGCATTACGAATAGTTTCTGATAAAGAAGATTCTAGTCCACCAAGCTCAAGGACTCCTTTAGAGGATAGTTTACTTATATGTTCAGATATCAAGTATGCTGTAAATTCAAATTCGTTAGTGCCTCTAATTTGTTTATCGTAAGTATGTAAAGGAAAACCATTTGTATCACAGAAATGAAGCTCGTTTTTAGTATCACATTTCCACTCAATAACTTTCATATAGTAATTAAAAGATTCTCCTTCAAACTCGACAGGAGGGAGTTCAAGTGTCTCTTGATGAAAAATCTGCGAGCTAGGGTCAATCTTAATATCGTTTATATACATTTGAACTGCTGGGTACTTAGATAAGTAGATAGCAAATGCACAGGATATATAGTTGGAGAGTGCTTTTTCTGAGACGCTGATACCTTTCTTACTAAGTTCAGAGATACGAACAGTGGTACCAGATCGCTTAACTTTAGTCGGCTCTGTATCGGTAACCCTAAAGTTGCCAATATCGTCGGCCATCCCTGTTATAGAGAAAGACTTTGATATACCTTCTTGTTCGTCAAAGTACACGGTCTCCCAATCTATAACTTTACCGAGAGAAAAAGGTTTAAAGCGGCCCTGTCCTTCCTGTCCATGAAGGAAACGCCCAGAGAGTGTCTTATTTTTGAACTTTTTCCATGAACCACCAAGTTTACTAAAATGTTTATCTGCTATGTCTTCTGTGATACCGAATCCGTCATCCGTCACTTCGATATTTTTTAAACCTCCATACAATGCGTCCTCGTTCAGTTTTACTGAAACTTTGTTTGCATCTGCATCTAGCGCATTCCATATAAGTTCAGATATAGCAACATAAGCTGAGGCATTTGATACTTTACCTAAGAAGTCGCTCTCGACTTCAACTTTTAACGTTCGAGCAGCCATGAAGTCAGTTTTCCAGTCTTATGTTATTGTTGGCATAATCTAGCATTTATTAGATCTTAATATCCAACAGATATCAAACAATGAAAACTCACTCATCTACCCATTTGGGTAAAGTTTTGCCGCTAAAATTACATGTCTGTTCTTAGCATGGCTTTGTCGGTCTATTTCCTGCAAAATTTAACGAGCCACCTATTGTTAAATTTGCAAAGTGTATGCTTGTAAAAAGGCATACAGATTACTAGATGGGTTGGCGGGATTAAGCATTGGCATGGAAGTGACCGTTGACGGCATGGATGCCGTCGTCGAGCCCTCATGGATGAGTTCATGGCGTGTCACTGGAATGACAGTGCTTAATTATCAGCGATGTATTGGTTAAGTTTGTGAATGACTTAAACAAAAAGGCGCCTAAGCGCCTTTTCTATTTAAGTTTTGATAAAAACCAAAATCTGATTAAACAATCAAATCATACTCATCTTTGAGTATCTTAATAATATCTGCCTTTGGATTCGCTGGCAGTGGAATCGCCGCGCCAGTCACTTTCTCGGCAACGCCAGTGTAAGTACGTGACACTTGCATCATGGCCTCAAGTGGCAGGTCATTGTCGCGGGCGAGGGCTTCACGCTCTGGCATTCTGTCTTTGTTGAGCAGCACATCAGGATCGGGGAAATGATTCAGCAAGAACTGGCGGAAACCTTCTTTAGAGTTTTCCAAAATCTTGCCATCGCGGTAGGCGCCGCCGTCCCATATACGTGATGAATCTGGGGTGCCGACTTCATCCATGTAAATCAGTTTTGAATTACCATTTTTGTCAGTCACATAGCCGAACTCAAACTTAGTGTCGACAAACACTTGGTCAATGTCGGCCAGTGCTTTTGAAATCACTTTAAAGCCATCTTTTAACAGCTTCTCGTACAGGTCGATATCTTCTAACTTTTCAAAGCCAAAGGCTTGGTAGTTGGCTTCGATATCGCTGCGGCTGATGTTCACGTCATCTTGGGCGGGCACGCCTGGGATGCCGGTTAAAATACCCTTAGTCGATGGGGTGATTAACAGCTCAGGGAGCTTTTGATCTTTTTCTAAGCCTTCTGGCAGTGTGATGCCACAGAATACTCGCTCGCCTTTTGAGTAAGCGCGCCACATTGAGCCTGTGATGTACTGGCGACAAATAGCTTCGACTTTAATAGGGCGAGCTTTTTGGACTATCCATACGAATGGGTGCGGGATATCCAAAATATGGCTGTCGGCTAGGCCGTTTTCGGCGAACAGTTTAAACCAATGGTTAGAAATCGCGTTTAATGCCGCGCCTTTACCGGGAATGCCTTTGAGGCCGCCTTCACCGTGGAAGATACAGTCGAAGGCCGAGATACGGTCGCTGATCACCATGATGGCGAGCGGGGTATCTTCGGGGACGTTATAACCTTTAGTGGTAATTAAACGGCGGCTGTCGGCATCGGTTAGCCAGTAAACGCTGCGAACCTTGCCGCTGTGGACTGGGCTGTCGGTGCGGATAGGCAAATCGTTATTGATGGCAAGTACGGAATCAGCAAGACTCATGACGAGTATTCCTTAGGATAGAGAGTGTAGGGATAAGGTTTTTATAAGTGTCGGTTTGCAGATGGACTATGGCGTTAGCAACAGCCAGATTCATTGCAACCGCTTTATTATTCGCGCGTGGCTTAGGGCGTAAAGCGCTCAGCCAGTTTGCGGGATTTGATGTTAAATCTTGAACAGTAAAAGGGGTATTTTCGGGCGGTGTTTGAATTGTGTCAGCAGGAGATGATGCAAGGGATGGAACAAACGCAGGGCAAGGTTGGCACCACAGTGAAAGTGGTCTGTAAAAGCGGGCTGGGCCCGTGCCATTTTGCTCGAAAATGCTAACCATTAATCCGAGAGAACCTTGTGCTAGACTGCCGCGAAAAAGTGGCGACATTTTACCTTTATTGACAAAATTTGCCACGGCTATTTGCATTGTTCTTTGCTGATGTGCGAGCTTATGACACAGTTGCACCCCACAAGACCATCAAGCTAAATATCCAATGGAGGGAATATGAGCACAAGTCATCCACATCTAGATAGCGACAGAGAATTGATATTAGAGCGGATTATCGACGCGCCGCCGGAAAAATTGTTCCGCGCGTGGACCGAGCCTGAGCTTCTCAAAATTTGGTTTACGCCAAGGCCGTGGACTGTGGCTAGCGCGACCTTAGATGTGCGTGCTGGTGGTACTAACGTGATTGTGATGCGCAGCCCTGAGGGGCAAGATTTCCCGAATCGCGGCGTGTATCTCGAGGTGGTTGAGAATGAGCGTATCGTATTTACCGATGCCTTTACCGAGGCTTGGGTGCCGTCCGATAAAGCCTTTATGACGGCAACCATCACGTTTGAACCTGTGGACGGTAAGACCAAGTACACAGCGCGGGTGCAGCATTGGAATACCGAAGATAGGCAGAATCATGAGGATATGGGGTTTCATCAGGGTTGGTCTAAGGCGACCGATCAGCTTGAGGAACTCGTCGCGAGTCTCTAGCAGGCATCCCGTATCAGAGAGTCAACATTAGGTCGTACCTAGCCCAATTGCCCTGCATTATCATATTGTTGGGGATTGGGCAGGATTAGAGGTGTTATGTCGTCACAGAAAGAAGTGCCAGTGCTTAAACAATCAGTGCTTGCGCCATCACAACTGGCGCAAAGCGCGGTTTTGCAGGGCAATAGTTTTTTATCAAAACAGTTCAATGGTTTGTCGGAATTAGCCCAAGAGCTACAGGGCATCGAGTTCGAGGATTGCTGCTTTCAAGACTGTCATTTTAGCGAGAGCGTTTTTCGTAAATGTAAGTTTATCGATTGTCGCTTTGTACGCTGCAACTTGAGCTTAGTGAAAGTGCCCCAGTGTCAGTTCAGCGGGGTCGAGTTTGAAGAGTGTAAGTTAGTCGGTATCGATTGGACCCGCGCCGCGTGGTCGCGTTTATCCTTTGCCGCGCCCTTTTCCTTTAAGCAATGCATTCTAAACGACTGCTCATTTTTAGGCTTGTCCCTCGATGAAATCATCATCGAAGAGTGTAAGGCCCACGATGTGGATTTTCGCGAGGGCAGTTTCAACCAAGCCAATTTCACCTACACGGATTTTAGCCATAGTCTGTTTGGTCGAACTCAATTATTGGAGGCGGATTTTAGCGAGGCCTCCAATTACGATATCGACATTTTTAACAATAAAATCAAAGGCGCTAAGTTTAGCCGCGACGAAGCGATTCGCCTGCTCAACTGCCTCGATATAGAGCTAATGGATTAATGCGATTGTAATCAGTTTGCGCCCGCTAGCACGATGCTCTTATCCTGCTAGGGTTATCGCAATTGACTGAAATGTCAGTTTTCTTCTAAGCCGCCAGTGTCCAAACTGGCGGCTTTTTTCTGCCCGTATTTTAAGACCTATTGATCTTATTCACGTATTTCAGCGTCAGTCTTAGGTTTTAGTTGCGATAGATCACACCGAGCTTCCCCATGTGGTTTACCACAATATCCGCCTACCTCTTTCGGGATAACAATCTTTGTGGATGAGCAGTGTATTCAGCGGATGCTGGTATTTTGAAGATATGGCGGCGCTGTTTTTACGCTTTTATAACTAAAAAAGTAATCAAATCAGTGAGCAAACCTCTGCTCGATGGCGCCACAAATGGCGACTGACGGGTGGGATGAGCGTGATGGAGGTAACCATGATTGAGCTTAATAGGCGAACCTTTTTAAAGGGAGCGGGAGCGAGTAGCGCCACGTGTGCGTTAGCCAGTCTGCTGCCGGGCAGCTTAGCGGCATTAGAGAATAAGCAGCTAAAGGGCATGGGCAAAGACATTGCCAGTATTTGTGAAATGTGTTCGACTCGCTGCCCGATTTCGGCGCGGGTGATTGAGGGCAAAAACGTCTTCATTAGTGGCAACAAGGCCGCTAAATCCTTTGGCGGTAAAGTGTGTGCCCGTGGCGGCGCAGGCCATAGTTTATTGTACGATCCACAGCGTATCGTTAAACCGTTAAAGCGGGTCGGTGAGCGCGGCGAAGGTAAATGGGCTGAGATCAGTTGGGATGAAGCTTATAAATTAATTGCTGAAAACCTCAATAAAATCAAAAAAGAACATGGCCCAGAAGCCGTGGCATTCTCGTCAAAATCTGGCTCACAAGAAAAGCATTTGTTTCACCTTGCGACCGCCTTTGGTAGTCCAAATACCTTTACCCACGCGTCGACTTGCCCAGGTGGTTATGAAATTGCCGCTAAGGCTATTTTTGGCACTAAGGTCAAACGTGATTTAAGTAATTCTAAATACATCATTAACTTCGGCCATAACCTGTACGAAGGCATCAATATGTCCGAAACCCGCGGCATGATGGCGGCGCAGATGGACAAAAGTGCCAAGCTAGTCGTGTTCGAGCCAAGATTCTCCGTCGTGGCCGATAAAGCCGATGAATGGTACGCCATTCGCCCCGGAACCGACGTGGCCGTCGCCTTGGCGTTATGCCATGTATTGATTGAAGATAATCTTTACGACAAGGCATTTGTCGCGCGCTATGTGGAAGGCTTCGAAGCCTTTGCCGCCGAAGTGAAAGCTTATACCCCTGAATGGGCCGAAACCATCTCCGATGTGCCTGCCAAAGACATTCGCCGCATCGCCCACGAATATGCGGCAAAAGCGCCCCATGCCGTGGTCGATTTTGGTCACAGAGCCACCTTCACCACCGAAGAGTTTGAGATGCGCCGCGCCCTGTACGCCGCCAACGTCTTGATTGGTAATATTGAGCGTAAGGGCGGGATTTATATCGGCCAGAAACCCAGTGATTACAACAAGCTTGCTGGTGAAGCTGTTGCGCCCGTATTGGCCAAACCCGGCGTGAAAGACATGCCAAAACCAGCAGCGAAACGTATCGATCAAGTGGAAGAACAGTACGCCATGATGTGGACATCGGGCGGCGTCTACCAAACCATTCTCGATGCCACCTTAAGCGCTGTGCCTTACCAGTTACACGGCTGGGTGATGTCACGCACTAACCCAATGCAAACCATGACAGACAGGGCGCGCGTTGTTGAAGCGATGAAAAAGCTCGACTTTATCGCCGTGTGTGATGTGTATATCAGCGAAACCGCCGCCTATGCGGACGTGATTTTACCTGAATCGACTTATCTTGAACGTGATGAAGAAATTGCTGATAAATCCGGTAAAAATCCGGCCTATTATGTGCGCCAACGTGTGGTTGAAACCTTAGGTGATACTAAGCCTTCTTGGCAGATCTTTAAGGATGTGGGCGTGGCTATGGGCCTTGGCGAGTTCTATCCATGGGAAAACATGGAAACCCTGCAAATGCTGCAGGTGAACCGCGACACTGACCTGCTGCGCCGTATCAAAGACGAAGGTTTTGTGAGCTTCGGTAAGCCAATTATGTTGTGCGAGCCTAAGATGGTTGCTGAGTTTATTAAGGCATACCCCAATGCGCGACCTGCCGATGAAGACGGCACTTACGCCAGTGCACTCACCTTTAAAACGCCAAGCGGCAAGATTGAACTCACTTCCGCGAAAGTCGAAGCCATGGCACCAGGCCGTGGGGTGATCAAGTTCCGCGAAGTGAATCTTAAAAAAGCAGATGAGCTGTACTTTATCCAAGGCAAAGTGGCGGTGCACACCAATGGCGCCACCCACAATGTGCCTATGCTCGCTAACCTGATGTCGGATAACGCTGTGTGGGTTCACCCCATCTCTGCGGGCAAATTAGGGATCAGCAATGGCGACCCAATCCGCCTCACCAGCAGTGTTGGCACAGAAGAAGGCCATGCCTTAGTCACGCCGGGTATTCGCCAAGATACTGTGTTTGCTTACATGGGCTTTGGTTCTAAAAACAAAGAGTTGGTCAGAGCAACGGGCAAAGGTATCCACTGCGGTAACTTACTACCGCACGTTACTGCTCCTGTGTGTGGCATGACAGTGCACACCACGGGCGTCACGCTGGCAAAGCGCTAATCGGAGGCTTAAATGAATAAACGATATGTAATGGTGCACGACGAGAACAAGTGCATCGGCTGCCAAGCTTGTAACGTGGCGTGTCGCAGTGAAAATGGCGTACCCGAAGGCGTTACTCGTCTGCAAGTGCGTGTGGAAGGCCCCTTTGGTGAGATGCCCAATCTGCATTTCAAATACCACAGGGTATCTTGCCAGCAATGTGAAGATGCACCTTGCGTTAAGGTGTGCCCAACAGGCGCGGCCTATGTGGGTGAAGACGGCATTATCTCTATCCATACCGAGAAGTGTGTCGGCTGCATGTACTGTGTGGCAGCGTGCCCCTACAAAGTGCGCTTTATGAACCCAGAAACCAAGGCGGCGGATAAGTGTAACTTCTGTAAAGACAGTCGTTTAGCGCGGGGCGAAGAGCCAGCGTGTGTGACTGTGTGTCCAACCGATGCCTTAGTGTTTGGCGATGCTAATGATCCAAGCAGTGAAGTGGCCATCATGCTCAACACTAAAATCACTTACCAAGATAAAACCCATTTGGGCACTAAACCTAGGGTATATCGCGTTCCTACCAAAAGAGGGGGGATTTGATTATGAACAATACTTGGGGCGACATGGCGCAATATGATCCTGTCACTTGGCACTGGGTCATTGCCGTTTACCTGTTTATGGCGGGGTTATCCGCGGGCAGTTTATTGATTGGCATTGGTTTACGCTGGGCGAATAAGGAACTCAGCGCGGGAGCCGAAAGCAGCATTCTTAAGGCGGCCGCCATTATTGGGCCTGTAGCGATTAGCTTAGGTCTAGCTTGTTTAGTGTTTGACTTAACCAAACCCTTCCACTTTTGGTTGATCTTAATTCACTATAACTTCCAGTCTGTGATGGCGATCGGGGTGCTGGCGCTGCTGGCGTATTCTCCCTTAGCTTTTGCGTACGCCATTATTGTGCTGCGGGATGACTTACCAAAATGGGGTTTGGGTTTCCTAACACCTATCGCTAAGTTACTTATGCCATTTCGAAAGCTGATTGAAGTATTGTTGTTTGTCCTCGCCATTGGCGTAGGGGCTTACACTGGCTTCTTAATTTCGGCGATGAATGCTTATCCTATGCTCAACACTGCGGTACTGCCTGCGCTGTTTTTAGTGTCGGGTTTGTCGGCGGGCGCTGCGGCAAATGCGGTACTGGCGTTGCTGATGTTTAAGACGGACAGCCACGACAAAACTTTAGTGAAGATGCACGGTTTAGAATTGCCTGTGATGGCGATTGAAATCCTGTTCCTGTTCATGTTGTTCTGCGCCTTGTACTTCAAGGGCGGCGCGGCGGCTGCGGCCTTAGCATCGTTAACGTCTGGGCTATGGGCAAGCGTGTTCTGGATAGGCGTTGTCGGTATTGGCTTTGGTATTCCATTGCTGTTTATGCTGCTACCCGCCGCGACTCGCCACACTAAGGGCGCGATGATCATGGTGGCTTGTGCGAGCTTAACGGGCGTACTCGCCTTAAGACACTTTATTGTGTACGCAGGGCAAAGCTATTTAAGCTGAGTATAAGCTGGCTTTACATATTGATAGATAAAGAAAAAGCACTGACAATGTCAGTGCTTTTTATTGTTTGAATCTTCAGATGATTTGTCAATACAAGCAGGACGCTTATTGGGGTAATAACTCGATAACCGACTTCACCGTTAGCACTAAGGCGCTGATACTGCACAGGACTAATGTCGCCATTTTAGTTTTATCTTTATCGACACTGCCCACCAATCGCCCCGCGACTAAATACCCTAAAAGCACAGAAGGCAGCAACATCAACGACAGCCACAGGTGCTTCAATTCTAATAAGCCAGTGATCGCCAGAATGACCATAGCTATGGTGGAGCTAAAAATGAAGAAGGCCGACAGGGCGGCGCGAAACTGCGAGGCATCTTTGCCTGACAATAGAATCGCCATCGGCGGACCACCAATGGCGGCAATATTACCGAAAATCCCCGAGACGACGCCCGCGCCGAAGAGGGTTTTCTTATTCACTGGTAGGCTGAATTTATACAGGCTGAGGATAACCGCGACAGCCACAATGGCGGCGATGGATAACCCGAGTATGGGCTGAGGCGCAAACAGCAACAGGCTCGCGCCGATAAAACCGCCGGGCACGCGACCTAGGAGTGCATATTGCAAGCCATTGAATTCTAAATGACCACGTTCCCGGAATAAGGTCAGTAGCGAGATGGTAAATCCCATGGCAATAACGGGACCCGGTACGAGCTGCGGATCGACGATATACAGCAAAGGACTGGCGACAACCGCTAGGCCAAACCCAATCAGGCTCTGGGTTAAGGCGCCAAGAAATACAATCAGCGAGGCCAAGGCAAGAGTCTGTGGATCTATCATAGAAAACATAGGATTCCATATAAACAAAAAGGGATCGTTAACGATCCCTATTGATGAGCACTGTGATGTAACTTTGCCAGCGACAAGTCGCTATTCCATGTCTTCCCACTCGATCCCCATCTCGTCCATCAGCAACTTGGCTTCGGCGGGAATGCTGTCTGGGCTATCTTTTGACAGATCTTCATCGTTAGGCAATGGCTGGCCAGTGTAGGCGTGCAAAAATGCCTCACACAACAGCTCGCTGTTGGTGGCGTGACGCAAATTATTGACCTGACGACGAGTTCGTTCGTCCGTAAGGACCTTAAGCACTTTGAGCGGAATAGACACAGTAATTTTTTTTACTTGTTCATTCTTCTTGCCATGTTCAGCATAGGGGCTGATGTATTCCCCATTCCATTCAGTCATTGACTCACCTGTTATAACGCTAAATTCGGGGCAGATTTTAAACCCTTACAAAGAACAGTCAAATTATTGCTACTATTTCTTTGTGATTGCAAACAGATTTCTTTATGTTCAGACGTCTAAACGTCTTCACGCCTATTGACGATGGCGTTGGGCTTAGGTACATTTAGACGTCCAGACATCTCTATCAGTCTACCGAATTTAGGAGTCCACCCATGGCAGAGCGTCAATTAGCCACACTGGCAGTGCGTCAGGGTATCGAAAGCGATACTCAATATGGTGCAGTTGTGCCACCGATTTATTTGTCGACTAATTACGCCTTCGATGGTCATAAAAATCCCCGCGAATTCGATTACAGTCGTTCAGGCAACCCAACGCGCTGCATTTTAGGTGAAGCATTAGCCCAATTAGAAAAGGGCGCCACTGGCATAGTGACATGCACTGGCATGGCGGCCATCACCCTAGTGACCACATTGCTCGGCCCTGATGACCTGTTGGTGGTGCCCCATGATTGTTATGGCGGTTCTTACCGTTTATTTACTAATTTGGCAAAGAAAGGCCAGTTTAAGTTGATTGTGGTCGATCAAACCGACAGCCAAGCGTTAACCGCAGCGATCGCGCAAAATCCTAAGATGGTGTGGCTCGAAACCCCGTCTAACCCGCTATTGCGAGTGGTGGATATCGAAGCCATTGCTAAGGCGAGCCATGAGGTCGGCGCGCTGGTGGTGGTCGATAACACTTTTTTATCGCCGATATTGCAACAACCCCTATTGTTAGGCGCGGATATCGTTATCCACTCCACCACTAAATATATCAATGGTCACAGCGATGTGGTTGGCGGCGCAGTGGTTGCCAAAGATGCACAAATTGGCGAAAGCTTACATTGGTGGTCGAACACGTTAGGCTTAACGGGGTCGGCATTTGATAGTTACTTAACCCTGCGTGGCCTACGAACCTTAGCGGTGCGTATTCGTGAACATCAAACCAATGCCCAGCGCATTGTTGAGGTATTGACGCAAAGCCCTGTGGTGAGCAAAGTTTATTACCCTGGTCTTGCGGATCACCCAGGTCATGCGATTGCAGCCAAGCAACAACAAGGCTTTGGCGCTATGCTGAGTTTTGAGCTTAAGGGCGGCGAGGCCGAAGTCGTGGCCTTTTTAGGTGCACTCCGCTTATTTAGCGTGGCGGAAAGTTTAGGTGGCGTCGAAAGTTTGGTGGCCGTGCCCGCCACTATGACCCACAGAGCCATGGAGCCGCAGGCGCGCTTCGAGGCGGGTATTAAGGACACCCTATTGCGTCTATCGGTGGGTATTGAAGATGCCGCCGATTTAGTTGCAGATATTCAAGCAGGATTAGCCGCCGTTGCGGCTTGTCAGTAGAGGAATAATAGATGGCACGTTGTCACTTACATAAATTTGGTGGCTCCAGTTTAGCGGATGCCGATTGTTATCGCCGAGTCGCCCATATCCTGTTAACCCACGGTCATAGTGATGATCTCGTGGTGGTCTCTGCGGCGGGTAAGAGCACGAATTTCCTGTATAAATTATTAGCGCTGCGTGATGCGGGTCAGCTATGGCAAGAAGAATTACAAGTGCTGATCAGCTACCAACAGGGGTTGATTGAGCAGTTGTTATCAAATGAACAAGCCCGCGATCTGCGTGAGCGTTTGGCCACTGATAAAGCGCAGCTTATCAGCTTATTATCCTTAGATACCCGCAACGATTACCAAATTAGCCATGTGGTGAGCTTTGGTGAACGTTGGTCGGCACGTTTAATGGCGGCGCTGCTGCGCGAATCTGGCGTGGCCGCAAGCCATGTGGATGCCTGTTCAATTTTAGTGGCCGATGAAGCCGCTGTGCCGCAAATTCGGGTACAAGAATCCCGTGCTAAAGTACAAGCCCTATTAGCTGCCCATCCAAATGAGCGCTTAGTGATCACCGGCTTTATCTGCGCTAACGAGCGCGGCGATACCTTGTTACTCGGTCGAAATGGTTCAGATTTTAGCGCCAGCTTGATTGCCAGCCTTGCCGATATCGAGCGCGTGACCATTTGGACCGATGTGGAAGGGGTGTTCAATGCCGATCCTAATAAAATCAACGATGCTAAGTTACTGAAAAGCATGTCACTTGCCGAAGCCGATCGCCTAGCGCGTTTAGGTTCGCCAGTATTACATTCGCGCACTCTGCAGCCTTTGTTTAATACCGAAGTGAGTTTAGCGGTACGCTCAAGTTATGCATCCCACACCGACTTTACCTTAATCGCGCCCCACAGTTCGTCTGCGAGCGCGCCTGTGGTGACGAACCTCAATGCTGTGGTCCTGTTCGGCTTTAAGCTCACTGGTGAATTAACGAGCTTATTAGATTCGTTGATCGCCGCGGGTTTAACGCCATTGGCCCATTGGACGTCTGCCCATCAAAGGGTTGAGCTTGCCTATACCGCTGAAAATCAAAAACAAGTGCAAAGATTGCTCGATGCCGAGGCACAAGCATTAGGGATCAGCGATCAGCAGATCAACACAGATCTCGGCTTAGTGGCGTTAGTGAGTGCCGATGCCGAACATTATCGCCGTAGCTTTGCCCGTTTATTAAGCCGTGATGCTAAACCTTTGTTCAGTGGAGACTTAAGTTTAGTGACGCTGGTGCCTCAGTCGCAGGTGAATCTGTTGACGCAAAAGGTCCACCGTCGCTGCGCTGGGCCGCGTAAACGCATTGGTGTCTTGCTGCTCGGCGTGGGCAACATAGGTGAGGCATGGGTCGATTTGTTTAAGTCGGTGTCGCCATCACTGGATCATGAACTCGAAGCTAGCGTTGAGTTAGTCGGCTTAGTCAGTTCGAGTAAAGCCTTGATTAAATCCACAGGCATTAATCTTGCCGCGTGGCAGACTGAGTTTAATACCGAGGCAACACCTTGGCAGTACGAGCACTTGTTCGAGCAATTAGAACGGGTTAACTGCGATGAGCTGGTGGCCTTAGATATCAGTGCCAGCGCCAGTTTGACGCTGCAATATCCAGAGCTATTCGAGCGCGGTATCCATGTGGTGAGCGCGAATAAACTTGCGGGCTCGGGTCCACTGCCTTTCTACCGTGAGTTAAAGCAGCAACTGGGTAATCGTCGTTTATTTTGGCGCTATAACGCCAGTTGCGGCGCGGGCTTACCCATCCAACATGCGCTAAATGATCTGCGTAACAGCGGTGATAGTGTTGAAGCCGTGGGCGGGATTTTCTCTGGCACTCTGTGTTGGTTATTTGAGAAATACGATACCAGTAAGCCATTTTCAGAATTAGTGATTGAAGCCAGAGGCTTAGGTATTACTGAACCCGATCCCCGCGACGATCTGTCCGGTCGTGATATGCAGCGTAAGCTGCTTATTTTGGCCCGTGAAATTGGCCTTGAAATCGAGCTTGAAGATATTGAATTACGCTCATTAGTGCCAGCCGATTTGGCCGATATTCCCTTAGATCAATTTCTCGCCCGCATTGCCGAGTTAGATGCCGATCTGCTGCAACAATACGGCGCAGCGGCGGAACAAAATAAGGTGCTCAGATACGTGGCATCCTTAGATAACAGCGGCCCAGAGCTTAAAGCTGAAGTCGGTTTGCAGTGGATTGATGCCCATCATCCCTACGCTAATTTGACTCCAGGCGATAACGTGTTTGTGATCCGCAGTGCCTTCTATCAAGGTAACCCTTTGATCATCCGTGGACCGGGCGCTGGACGCGAAGTGACAGCGGCGGCCGTGCAGTCGGATCTGACGCAGATCTGTCGCGATCTCTTGCAAGAGTAGACTGAAATTCAGCAGCTTAAAGGACTCATTCGAGTCCTTTTTTATTGGCTAAAATAAATCTATCGAATTAACCGAGATTAAATGCGGTTTATGGATATTTTTTGGCTTGACTTACATCTCAGTTTCTCTAGTATATGGACATATGGACGTCCAAACGTCCATTTGAACTAATTCATAATAGCAAAGAGTAGCGCCAAGGGCGGTTGAGGAATTACACATGGCTTTTCATCACGCACAACATTCACAATCGCTGAACCAGAGCTTGTCTGAGCTTAATGGCGATATTAATGTTTCTTTTGAGTTTTTTCCGCCATCGACCCCCGAAATGGAACAGATCCTGTGGAACTCTATTCGTCGTTTAGAGCCGCTTAATCCTAAGTTTGTCTCTGTGACTTATGGCGCTAACTCAGGCGTGCGCGACCGAACCCACGGCGTGATTGAGCGTATTCAACAGGAAACCGATCTTGTTGCCGCGCCGCACTTAACTTTAATTGATGCCAGCGATGAAGAGCTATTAGAACTGGCTAAGCATTACTGGAAATCGGGCATTCGTGACATAGTGGCACTGCGGGGTGATTTACCTGCGGGCAGCCCTAAGCCCACTCGTTTTGCGGTGGATTTAGTGCGTTTGCTGCGCTCAGTGGCTGACTTTGATATTTCCGTTGCGGCCTATCCAGAAGTGCATCCCGATGCGAGCAATGCACAGGCGGATTTGATCAACCTTAAGCGCAAGATTGATGCGGGCGCTAGCCGTGCCATTACCCAATTTTTCTTCGATGTGGAATCCTACCTGCGTTTTCGTGACCGCTGTGTTGCCGCCGGTATCGACGTTGAAATCGTTCCGGGCATCTTGCCTGTGACTAACTTTACTCAGTTAAAACGTTTCGCGGGCATGACCAATGTGTCGTTACCTAACTGGTTGCATAAGCAATTCGATGGTTTAGAAAATGATGCCGGTACACGCCAATTAGTGGGTGCAAACGTAGCGATTGATATGGTTAAGGTGTTGTCACGTGAAGGCGTGAAGGATTTCCACTTTTACACCCTAAACCGCGCCGAATTGACCTATGCGATTTGCCATACGTTAGGCGTGCGTCCTAAGTAAAACTTTATAAAATAAGCTAATAAAAACGCCGCAGAGAATGCGGCGTTTTGTTTTGTTTAAATTCTAAATTGAGCTAATAAAGTTGTTAAACGGACTGCGAGTTGGGCAAGCTCATCGCCAGCGCGTGCAGTTTGTACCGCACTATCTGTCGCATTAGTTGCAATGTCATTGATGTTATTAACATTCTTATTAATCTCTGCTGAAACCGCACACTGCTCATTTGCCGCGCTGGCGATTTGGATATTCATCTGGCTAATGGTGGAAACCGCATGGGTAATGGCTTCGAGTGCCTCACCCGCTTGGTGAACTTGGGATACACAGCTTTGGGTGGTGCGGGTGCTTGTTTCCATCGCATTGACTGTGGACTTAGCTTTATGCTGAAGCGCTTCGATCATCTGCTGAATTTCTGTCGTAGATGCTTGAGTGCGGCTCGCCAGAGTGCGTACTTCATCGGCAACGACTGCAAATCCTCGACCTTGTTCTCCCGCCCTTGCGGCTTCAATTGCCGCATTGAGTGCGAGTAAATTAGTTTGGTCGGCAATGTTACGGATAACCACAAGCACAGAATCAATTTCAGCGGTATTACGCTCTAATTCATTGATTGCACTTGCTGCTGTGGCTATTTCCTCGGCTAATATTGCGATAGTGGTTACCACTTTTTGTACAACTAATTTGCCTTGTTCGGTTGAGTCATTGGCATGATTGGCGGCATCGGCCGCATCGGTTGCGTTATGGGCAACTTCTTGTACCGTTGCGGCCATTTCATTCATTGCGGTGGCAACTTGATCTGTTTCGAGGTGTTGACGACTCGCCATCTTCTGGGTTTCCCGCGTAATGCTCGACATTTCTTCAGCAGAGGTTGCGAGTAAACTCGTGGCATCAGACACTTGAGTTACTGTGTGGTGGATTTTCTCCACAAAACGGTTAAATGCCTGCGCTAACTCGGCGATTTCATCTTTACTCGTTATGGTAATTCGACGGGTTAAATCGCCTTCGCCTTCGGCGATGTCATTCATGGCTTGGGTTGTTTCTGCTATTGGGCGGGTAATGCCCTTAGCAATAAACCAAGCAATGGCAGTGCCGATTAACATTGCAGCGAAACCGATGAGGATCAACTTGAGGCGAATATCCGCCATGACTTGCTCTGAATGGCTTCTGTCCATCGCAATATCTAGTACCCCAAAGACTTGTCCCGAGTAATCTTTTATGGCGTGGCGATACAAAGCGAAGGTTTTGCCCTCTAAGCTAATAGTGCGAATTACTTCATTGCCTTGCATCACGCTATTGAGTTCACTTATGGCCTGAATATCGGGCGTGAACGTGGCGCCAAATGCTTTAAAATCCGCGCCATTGGGCAACAATAATGCGATTTCAGCTTGATAAGCATCTTTAAAACTGTCGAAGAAAGGTTGTCCAAAGGACATACCAAATTCCACTGAGCCAGTGTGTTGACCTTGATAACCCATGGGTACTAAACCGCGAATCCCTAAACCTTCAACACCATATTCCAAACCGTTTAAGGGCTGTTTTGTGGTGTTGGTTTCCACAATCGTTTTACGAATGGCAGTGAGATCATCACCGAATTTTTCGGGGCGATGTAATCGTAAAAAAGAGGTTGCCGGCGGCGTATGAAACTGAAATTGTTGTACGTCGAAATCTTGCTTAAGCTTGGCAAACAGGGGCTGAGTTCGGTCTTTGAGTGCTGGGCGATCCCGTTCGGCGAAGTTACTTTGGATCTCTGGCGTCAGTGAAACTATCGTTGCCATGGCCTGTGCGAGTTTACCGGATGAGGCTATGTTGGCCACCGCAGTTTCGTACAGTTTATGCAGTTCTCTTTGCTCAGATTCTTTGACCTGACTGCTGAATTCCGACAGGACTAGCAGCATGATAAAGCTCATCATGGCCAACAGTAATAGACATATCCCAACCACAATCCTCGTACTAATTTTTAAATTCACCAAAGCCAACCTCCCATTTCACTTCATCAGTCTGATTTATCTTTTTAATATTATAGAGATACGGCTGATTATATTTGAGATGGCGCCAGCCTTTTGGATTATTTGTTTCCCCATGCGACATTTTTGCGCCATAGGACACAGAAAATTTTTTATATGAACACATTTACTTAGCCTGCTAACTAAGTATAATGCTTAGCACGCTAACTAAGTGGGTAATCAAGATGCAAAAAGAATTAGAGCGATTGAAAGAATTATCACTGGCGGAGCATTTAGGCCGTCTGCATCGACTGTGGCGCACCGTGGCCGATGTCGAGCTGGCGCCTTTGGGATTAACTCATCCCCGTTGGACGGCATTGTGGAAATTACTGCGTTTAGGCGACAGCGTGAGCCAGAAAGTGTTGGCCGATGCCTTAGAAATTGAATTGGCTTCGTTAATGCGCACCTTAGGGCAATTAGAAGAGCAAGGTCTAGTCGAGCGTCATTGTTGTGACAAAGATAAGCGGGCAAGGATTGTGAGCCTGACGCCAGCGGGATTAGATGTTTTAAAGCAAATGGAAGCGCGGATTATTCAAGTGCGCCGTGAGTTATTAGGCGGGATCAGTGCCGAAGAGTTGAGCGAATTTGAACGCATTATTAGTCTGATCAGCGACAACGCCAGCGCCAAATTAACCAAGGTTACAGACACCATTTTGTGAGAAAGAAGATGACACCGGATCAACAGTTTGCCCGTTTAGTAAAATTTGCCATGTTTGGCTTTGTGATGGTTTTTGGCTATTTCATGCTGGCCGACACTATGATGCCATTGACGCCTCAAGCCATGGCGACCCGTGTAGTGACGAAAGTGACACCGCAGATCAGTGGTAAAATCCAGACCATAGCCGTGGCCAATAACCAAGCGGTTGCCAAGGGCGATTTGTTGTTTCAAGTCGATCCCGCGCCTTATGAGTTAGCGGTATCGCAAGCTAAATTGGCCTTAGAGCAAGCCCGTCAAGATAATGCTGAGTTAGATGCCTCGCTACTAGCCGCTAAGGCCGAGGTCAATGCCAATAAAACCACCTCACAACAAAAACGCAGCGAGGCTAAACGTCTCGATGCCCTGTATGTCACCCATGGCGTATCGCAGCAGCAAAAGGAGTTAGCCGATAGCGATGCCGCAGCTGCTGAAGCAAATTTGCTTGCCGCCAATGCGCGTTTAGAAAAACTCAAAGTGAGTCGCGGCAGTTATGGCGAAGAGAATCTTAAAGTGCGTCAGGCGCAAAACCATTTAGCCCAAGCTGAGCTTAATCTGTCTTACACCCAAATACGTGCCGATCAGGATGGGATAGTGACTAACTTGCAATTAGAAGTCGGTAGTTTTGCGACCGTGGGGCAACCTCTGTTGGCCGTGGTATCGGATAAAGTGGATATTATTGCCGATTTTCGCGAGAAGAGCCTGCGTGGTGTCAATACTTCTTCGACCGCTTTGATTGCGTTCGATGGCGAACCTGGCCGTTTATATCGGGCGACGGTGAGCAGTGTCGATGCGGGCGTGAGTGCTGGGCAATTCGATGCCAATGGCCGTTTAGCGGCGCCGCAGGAATCTGATCGTTGGGTGCGTGATGCCCAAAGATTGAGACTGCATTTGGAGTTAGATGGGATGGCGATGAACAGCTTGCCAGCCGGTGCGCGTGCAACCGTACAACTGCTGCCCGAGAATAGCCTATTTAGTCTGCTGGCGAAGGTGCAGATTAAAGTCATTAGCCTGCTGCACTATATTTATTAGCCTATCTACTCGCCTATCTACTCGCAGTTATTGCTGTTGACGGGCGAGTGACTCGCGGTTGGTGTGTGTTTGCCGTGAGTCGCTTGAGTGAACGCTTCAAAGCAACATAAGTGTGAATGCAGTATAAGCCAGCTAAACATCCCCAATTTTACGTATCGATAGAACAAGGCGACGAGCATGTTACTACGCCATAGCCCATTGACGGCCAACGATTTACGCCAGTGTTTACGGATTGCGACTGGCGCGACCATAGGTTTTACCCTGTGTAAAATGTTTGGTTGGAGCAATGGAGTCTTCTTCACTGTGACACCTATGCTATTACTCGGACTCGTGCCTGTGATGAATGGCCACGCCATGCGCCAGTTATTGGCCTCATCTGCCATGGCGGGGTTAGAGGTTGGACTGCTCGGTGGTTTCTTTGGCAGCCATCCCGGCCTGATGACGCCCATCGTCTTCCTGTTATTTCTATACCGTTTTGCTGCCATGTCCCGTGGCAGTTTGTTCCTCTTTGGCGCCAACGGAGTGCTCAGCCTCAGCATCATGCTGCACTTTGCTAGCTATCCCAATACCAACTTGAATGACTTAGTTTTCAGTAACTTTTGGGCGACGGCCCTGTCGGTTGTTATCGCCTACGCTATGACGGCACTCTGGCCCGATGTGGAACCTAGGGCGGCTTACAAGCCTGGACCTAAGGCGCCACATCGAATGCGCCACGAAGCGTTACTCGGCGCGACCATAGCGACCGCATCATTTCTGGTATTCCAAATATTTGATCTGCGGGATTCGATGTCGGCTCAGGCGACCACCTTGTTGCTCCTGTTTCCTATGCATTGGAATGGCGCACTCGACTATGCCCGTAAGCGCGCTATAGGTACTTTGCTAGGCGTGTCGTTTGGGGTCGTTGTGCAGTTGGTACTCTATGACTGGTCAGGACTATTGATATTAATCGTCCCCTTGCTGTGGATTGGACTGATGATCTTTAGCCAAGCCCATGTGCGAGAGGCAAGTGGCTCTGGCGTGGGTTTTGGCGCCATGACAACTTTAGGCATTCTGTTTGGCCAGTATCTGACCCCGGGCAACGATTTAATCTTCAGCGCCTTATATCGAGTGAGCAGCATTCTCACCGCCATCGTCGGCACGCTACTCCTGTGTTATTTGATACATAAGTTATTGAATCGTTTTGAATCGACGCGATTTGGTTATTGATTCTGGCTACTCGGGCTTGAAGACTTGCAGCTTACCCTTTCAAAGAGTAAGGTAAATTTATCCCATTTGGATTGAACGATAAATGAGCCTTAATGAACGCTAAGGCTCATTTATTGGCTGTTTTAAAAATGAGCGGCTGATTTAAAAATGGGTTTAGTGTATGAGTAGCTACATAAATAACAATAACCACCTATGCTTTAGAGCTTAACTCTCTTCAAGGATAGAACATGAAGATTAAAACATTCGTCATAGGCTTAACGCTATGCAGCGGCTATGCGGCCGCCTCCGTTGCGCCTTCTGGCAAACAATTGATGGAAATTATCCCCCAACCGGCACAGTTATGTGTGTCTTGTCATGGGGTAGAAGGTGAGGGCGTTGAACCAATCGGCCCTCGATTAGCGGGATTATCTAAACAATATATCTCGACCCAATTACAGCATTTCCAAGCGGGTGTGCGCCAAAACGCAACCATGATGCCGATGGCAATGACGTTACAAGGTGATGGTATTGAGCAAGTGGCAAACTACTTTTCTGCAAAGCCTGCCAATGAGGTCAAGCCCGTTATCCGCGGTGAACAGGTGGTTTTCAATGACGATACCGCCCGCTTAGCCTACCAAGGTGATTGGTCACGTGGTTTACCAGCCTGCGTGACCTGCCATGGTCCTTCGGGGTTAGGTGGCGGCTTATTTCCCCGTTTAGCCGGTCAGCAAGCGAGTTATATTAAAACTCAATTACTGGCATGGCAGTCGGGAACGCGCAAAGGTGATGTCGATGGCATGATGGCGAACGTAGCTAACAAGCTTACCGCCGCTGAGGTTGATGCCTTAGCGAACTACTTTGCTAATTTGAAATAAGGAGCTGGCCATGAAATATTCCGCAATGTTATTACTGGCCGCGATGGGGTCGTTAACCGTGCAGGCGCAAGCCGAATCGGATCCGCTGCAAGAGCGTCCAGATAAACAAGCCCCGCTGCCTTCTTTCCCTAAGATACCGGATCAAACCTATCTCGTCCCTAGACCTTTGAGTGCCATTCCTGAAGGTGCCTTTGGTGACAAAGTGCGTTTGGGTTATCAGCTATTTGTGAATACCCAACAACTGCGTGATAAGTATGTGGGCAACGAGCTTAATTGCACCAACTGCCATATGGATGCGGGCCGTAAAGCCAATGCTTCACCTCTATGGGGCGCGTATTTTGCTTATCCGGCCTATCGCAAAAAAGATAATAAGGTCAGTAGCTTTGAAGAGCGCATCCAAGGCTGCTTTAATTATTCGATGAATGGTAAAGCCCCTGCATCGGGTAGCCCTGAGTTAGTAGCGCTTTCTGCCTACGCCTATTGGTTAGGCATGGGTGGCTTGATGGACGAAGCTAATATTAGCGGCCCAGTCCCTGAGCTTAGCGATGCCGAGTTAGTCAAAGGTGCTAAGAGGGAAGACTTCCCGCTACCTGAGATATTAGCCAAGGCGATGACAGTTGAGCAGCGTGCCAACTTGCCGGGTCGTGGTTATCCTGAGATCCCAAAACCCGAACAAGCCTATTCACCTGAACGGGGTAAAGAGGTCTATGTCGCCCATTGCCAAACTTGCCACAGTGTTGATGGCCAAGGTCAAGCGATTGCTGGCGTTTATGCGCTGCCACCGCTGTGGGGGCCTAAGAGTTACAACTGGGGGGCGGGAATGCACAGGGTCAATACTGCTGCATTCTTCATCCATGAAAACATGCCTTTTGGGAAGAGTATGCAGTTAACTAACCAACAGGCTTGGGACGTTGCAGCTTATATTAACTCCCACGAGCGTCCACAGGACCCGCGTAGCAAAGGTGATGTGAAGCAGGCGCAGGAAAAATACCATAATGACAGCGATTACTATGGTGTCACGGTCGATGGCAAAGTGTTAGGCACTGAGTCCTATCCGATTTTTCCTAAGAAGTCTTAGTTGAGCCGCTTTGATTCAGTGCTCGTGTGATGTTATAAAGCGAGTGAATAAGTTAGACAGAAAAGCCAGCAAGCATTTAGCTTTGCTGGCTTTTTTATTGGTCAATTGTACTGAGTGCTCTGTGATTTCAGGGTATTAGTACTTAGTGGTTTAGCCCGCTAGAATCGGCTTGTCACGGCATTCGCTCGTCGACTCGCAGCCAGTCCATCCTTGGATGCTCGACCGCCCCGTCCATGGGGCGGACGGTCGCCTCGCAAATCACCATGACTCGCCTTTCGAGCATTAGTGTCATCTGTTGATCTAAAGTACACAGAGAAATTAGCCATGGGTGGCTCAGTAAACTATCTTGATTGAGCAAAACATATCAAGGGAGTCTAACCCTCTCTAAGTTTTCTAAGAAGCTGATTTAAATCTGGTTTTTGGTTAAAGTAATCAGAGTATTGTTACACCTTACTGTACTTTTTTATCTAAATGAAAGACTTTGATCCGTTTCATATAAGCTTTTGATCTCATTTTGCCACTTTATCAAATCAAAATTCAGTAGTATTCATAAACTGACACATGCTAACTTACTGACATATTTATATTATTTTCCCACTTCATGCTTAAGACCTAAATCTCCGGATAAACAAGTGATTTGGGATATACACAACAGGCTCATTAGCCATGAGGATTAAATGAAGACCATTTTTAAAGTGTTTGTTCTAGCTGTATTCGTATTGTTCCCAACTATTACATATGCTGATGATTCTGTTGAAATAAGTAGCATTGTTTCTAAGTATTTTGATGCCCTACGTATGTATGACACTGAAGCCATGTCATCTTTGATGCACCCTGATGCATTAGAGCAATTTAGAAGTTCTTTCGATAATGCATTTGAAGGTTCAAAATCTGCTCAAGCGAAAAAGGAACTATTGCCATTATTGTCACTGAATGACTATTCAGAATATTTGAAACTTTCAAACAAAGAAGCATATAAAAGGCTCAATGACGGTATTGCCTCTCACGCTCCAGAGTTAATTGAAATGATGAAGAGTTCTGAATTTGAAATCGTATCAACGACTGTAAAGAACGATACCGCATACGTAATTTATAAGTTAGGTTTGAACATTAATGGGCGAAATTTGTCACAAGAAGTCGTTCAGAAGCTGAAAAAACAAGATGCAAAGTGGTTGTTATTGTTACCTTCTACAGCTGAATCATCAATTGCCAATATTCATGCAAGATTCAACTAAGCAAACAATACGCTTTAGTCATTCCCTTCAGTAGTGTTATACACAAACGCGTAGGATCTTATCGAAGATACCCCACGCGTTTGCACTCTGAAGTAAGAGTTATTTGTAAGCACTTCAGGTACTACACATCTGGTTATAAAGCTGATTAACTTATTAGCATCTTCAAACTGCATTCACTATGTATGCATCTGTGAACACACTTGCTATAACGCAGGAATGCGGCTCTCTGAGTAAAATGAATACACCCAAATATCATTTAAGTTAGATAACTTGATGAATATAACCAATTGAAGGATAAGAAACACCTAGGTGTTAATTTGCACGCTGAATTGACATGAGCACCTTGCTTCATTGAATAATCTATCCCGCGCTTATTGAAAAACCATTATGATCTCCGCGCTATAACAACTTATCTTGCTATAAGGATTACCGTGTCTCAGCCATCGGAACAACCTAAGTTAGAAGCTGCACAAATTTGCCCCCTGTGCAAAGGCGCGAATCAATGTGCTGTGATTTTAGGTAAGGGTATTGAGGACTGTTGGTGTGCGCAGCAGATGTTCCCGCCTTTGGCTGCCTTGCAAGCGCAAGCATTAGGTTCGCTGCAAGGGGCTATTAGCCCCATTTTACCGTCTGCCGATGCGTGTATTTGCCAAACCTGTCTAAGCCAACTCAAGCAGAGTTTAAGTCAGGGGCAGATTACAATGCAGGATGAAAAAAGCCCATCGAGTGTGAGCGATGGGCTAGGTTATGAGGTGAAATAACGGGCTGAAGTAATGAGCTATCGATTTACGATGTAATCCAGTTGCACAGTGGTTTGTGCCTCAACGGCTTTACCATTTTCAAACTTGGGTGCGTAACGCCATTTATCTAAGGTTTCAATACTCTCTTTTTCAAATAAAGCCCCACCCTTAGAAGCTAAAATTTCAGGATTTTTGACGAAGCCATGTTCATCGATAGTAAATTTAAGCTGAACCCAGCCACTTTTACCTCGCTGCGCATAGGACATTGGATAGTCTGGTAGAGTACGGAAAATAGGTTGTTGTTCCTGCGTGTCGGCCCAAGGGCGCATTTTGCCGATAGCAATACAGTGAGCGGTGGATGCGTCACGCTTTCCTTGGCGCTCATACAGTTCGACTAAATATGCATGGGCACTCAAGGCATAGGGGTGACTAAAATTGAGTGCGTCGAATTGTTTAACCACTTCCAGCAGTAAAGGTTCGGCTTTACCATCGTGTTTGTCTGCAAATTCAACAGCTCCAACAACATAGGTTGCTTTGACTCTGTCTATGGCGTTCTCTGGCAAAATCTCTTTATAAATATCATAGGCATCGAAGGCATAGCGTCTTACGCTTTTCGTGTATAGCTCTGTATTAGATAAGCGGTTGAAGGCTGCCATTTTTACATCAGCGATCAGTTTCTTTTTATCGGATTTTTCAGCAATTGCGATTGCAGTAAGAAAATCCTCTTTCGCATCTTTGGCTTCGACGGCGGTTTGCGCAGCGCCAAGTAAGGGATCGATAAGCTCAAGCGCTTTTTTGCCATAATGAACTTTATAGTTAGCCAGAGCGAGCTGATACAACTCATTCGCCTTAGCCGTTTTGGGCAAATTCTTTTCTGTAAATGGGTAAGGGGCGACTTGCTTTTCTATCGCGCTGGCCCAGTTCAAGGCGAGGTTAGCTAAGTCGACACTGTCTTTGGCATATTGAGCTTCGCCGAGTTGGTAAGCGGTTTTTGCGCTCGCTTCAATATTTGCAGCATCGCCTTTTTCTACGGCGGCTTGATAGTCACTATAGGCTTTGGCAAAGCTATTTTCTGAGGCGTGCACGCTAAGAGATGTGCCTAAAGTGAGGGCAAGAAGACAGGCTATTGGCAGCATTTTTCCGTGCGACATTCTATATATCCTTATTATTGATGAATTTAGATGATACATAGGTGTGCATTATGGGACAAGTCGGTTTGGCTTTTGTTAATAATGCTGGGGGAGTGCTGATAACTGAGTACTGATAACTGATAACTGATAACTGATAACTGAGAATTGAGAGTTGAGAGTTGAGAGTTGAGATTAAAAATAAGCGAGCCCAGTTGAAATAGAGTTCGCTTATTTATCAGTGTTTTATCGCTTTATTAGCCGTTATGACTTCTATTAGCCGCAAGTGCTTTTACTCGCCACCATCACTTCGCAGTGAAAGTCACGGCAAATTGCCCGAGTGAGCCGTATTCAAAGTCACAAACCTGCGCCAATGGCAGATCGAGGACGCCAGCGTAGGAGCCTGTGATCACATATTGCCCTTGAGTTAAGCCAATGCCTTGGGCGGATAAAAAGTTCACTAACCAGTAGAGTCCCGCTTTAGGGAAACCATTAGGATGAATGGCGGATTTTTGCAGTGTTTCGCCATTGTGAATGTTAACGCTGAGTTCGAAATGGCTGGTCTCTATACCTGCTAGCGGGTTTAGCACTGGCCCTAACCATAATCCTTGATTGACTAAGCCATCGGCGAGGGCATCGAAATGCGTCGCTTCACTGGGCGTATGGTAGCGGCTTTTGATCAATTCCAAGGCTAAGCGAGTGTGGCCTAAGGCCGCGTCGATTTCGGCCTCTGTGTAAGGTGTGGCTCTTGGTGGTAAATCGCAAGCAATCTCGAAGGCGAGTTCAGGTTCGACGCGGGCCAGATCTTTAGTCGATGGATAGAGTGGGCAAGTGGCCGATTGCTGATACACATCCTTTTGATAAATAGGCGCTACGACGGTTTTTTCCGCCGAGGGTAATAGGCATTTCCACGCCGCGATAGGATTATTGTTAGCCTTATAGATGGCAGCCACGGTTTGCTGAATGGCGAAGGCCTGTTCGAAGCTGGTTGGCCTCAGCTCTGGGAGCAGTAAATCGCCGCTGGTGCCTGCTGCGCGGCGCGCGGCTAATTCTTTGGCTGCGGCATGAATATGCGTTTTAACTTGTTCGATCGTGGCGGTAGATAACATTAACTTTCCTATTTAAAGCGTTCGCTTAAAAAGAAGTGGCCTAGAGAGTGTGTGAAGAAGCCATTTAATCGGCCAAATATACTCGGTTATTGCCATCGCGGGAAATGCCAATGTTGGCTTTCCTAGTAAATCAGCTGCCGCTGGGTCAAGAGTGCGGCCAATATTCCAATTATTGTAAGATGCTGAAACTTGCTCCACATAAGTGTCAGCTAAAGTATCCAATCTAACGCGAATGTTTCCATGATGTGCCGCTAGATATTGCGCTGACTCAGTGCCAGAATGACGCTCCATTTTGCGGTCTCTACTGGATATCTCCGTGAACCTTAGCCATAACGCCCCTTCGGCAAATAATCATGCTCAACTCGGGCTGATCTTCATCTCAGTTGCGATTGTATTTTGGGGTATGTTACCCATAGCCTTGAAGCTTTCGGGGGCTTTTATCGATCCTGTCACTTTGACTTGGTTTCGTTTTTTGGTTGCGCTTGTGGTCAGCATACTAATCCAATGGAGCGCGGGCAGCCTTAAGCAATTTGCGGCGCTCGATGCTAAAGTCTGGTTAAGATTAGTGCTTGCGGGCGTGTTTTTGATGCTCAATTATGTGTCTTTTGTTTACTCACTCGATTATCTCGCGCCGGGTGCTGCCCAGCTGAATTTCCAGACTTCGCCCTTTTTCCTTGCCTTCGGTGGCGTGCTGTTTTTTAAGGAACGGCTGAATGCGGTGCAACTCAGCTGTTTTGCGACACTGGCCTTAGGCATGTTGATGTTTTTCCATCCGTATTTGGATTTATCTGGCGCCAATAATCATCAGGTTTGGATTGGGGTGATGATCATTCAGTTCTCGGCGTTGTCGTGGACTAGCTATGCCTTGTTGCAAAAATCCTTATTGAATCGTTTATCGCCCGCGAACGTGCTTTTAGTGATCTATGGCTTAGGTATTTTCGTAATGGCTCCCTTTAGCGACTTTAGTCAGTTTGCCAGTATGGACAGCTTCGAGTGGCAGATTGCGCTGTTTTGCGCCGCCAATACCTTGATCGCCTATGGCTGTTTTGGGCAGTCGATGAAGTACTGGCCGACGGCACAGGTGAGTGCCATGTTGGCCCTAACGCCAGTATTTAGCTTTAGTGCCACTGCTTTGGTGGTGAGCATTGGCTGGTGGCCAGACGTCTTCCATGCAGATGAATTAGATGGATTATCTCTGCTTGGGATTGGCGTCATTATTGTGTCTGTGATGGTGGTACAATTACTGCCACTGTATCGCAATCGTCAGGCGAAGCGTTTGCAGATTGTCTAAGGCGTACATTTTCACCTAATGGGAAAAGCCAGTGATCACCAGACTTAGCGATTTAAAACTTAAGGATATCCGTGGGGTCATCTTCGATCTCGACGGCACCTTAGCGCATTCTAATCCGGATTTTTCTGGGCTACGGCGCGAGTTGGGGATTCATTCTGGCACGGATATCTTGGCCCATGTCGATAGCCTGAGTGCGGGTGAAGCGCAGACTCAGGCGCTGGAAATCGTCCATGAGTACGAAAGACAAAGTTCACTCAATGCCAGTTGGATCGATGGCGCGCGCGAGCTTATCGAATGCCTAAGGGCTAAGTCGCTGCCCTTGGCTATTTTGACCCGAAATATGCCAGAAGCGGCGCAAATCACTATCGATAAGCTCGGCATAGATATCGAATTGGTGTTAACGCGCTACGACGCGCAGCCTAAGCCGCATCCCGAAGGCATTCACCTTATTTGCCAGCAGTGGCAACTCGCGCCCGCAGATATCCTGTATGTGGGCGATTATCTATTCGATCTGCAAACCGCGCGTAATGCGGGTAGCCGCTGCGCATTATATTGCCCTGAAATTATTCCTGATTATGCCCAAGCGGCTGATTTACTGGTCTCTTGCTACCACAGCCTGATTAAAGCATGGCCTAAATAATTTATTCCTATGCGGTTAACCTGTTTAGCCGCATATATCTCAATTAACTCCTGTGACTACTTAGGTAATTGCTTACAAAGGTCATCAAATAGTGCAAAACTTTCGGTTAGCACCGTCTGTAATTGATCTTCGTTATAGCACCATGGCTGGCGTTGTGTACGCCAGTCGTTATCCCAGTCAATCTCTGCACCTCGTGCTAACCGCTCTGCCACGGCAATCTTTTGGTAAGAGCCGCCACCGATGCGCATATCTTCACGCCATAGGTTAAAACGGAAGGTAACCCACTGCCGCATCTCCATCATAAGTGTCATATGCGGGTAGGCGAATTTTTTCGCATTTAGCATGTAATATCCCCCCTCACTTGTGTAAAAGCGGATCGGGTATGGGAACTGGGCAACCAATATTTGTTGACGCTCCGTCGGCACCTTAGGATTAAAATCGCCAGGGAGTTTAGGAAAGCGCGCTAACATGGAGGCATAGCGCTCGGCAAAATTAACTTCACGGGCAATGGTAATCACGGGTTGTGACACTTCACTTAGGATAAAATTGTGTTGTTGCTCAGTTAACATATCGTCATCCATCTTGACTGTTTATGGTGTTATTTTCATGGTAGCTAAAGGTTAATATCCAATTTTTCAATTGATTAAAAATGTTAGGTCAATATCAAAATCGCTTTTGTCGCTACGGCCTCGCTAAGAGTCAGAAGGTATTTAGCGGTTACTTTGTGTATCCAGCTTATCTTGCTTAAGCCCAAGCCGAATACTGTCGAGTAATGCCACTAACCAGCAGAGGATAAAGCCGTAGAGCAGTTCATTGGCATTGGCAATTGTGGTCTGGGTTTGTTGGGTGATTTCGGCAGAAATTACGCCGATATCTAGCGGTAAGATGCCGTTTTGAATATCTAAGGCGATGACTTGCGCCACTTGATAGATTTGCGATAGCAACAGCACAAGACTCACGACCGCTAAGCTAAAAAATACCAGTGCCGAGCGTTTATGTTTTAGGTAAAAATGGCCGCTGCCGGGGGCGACAAAGGCGGATAACAGGCCGGCGTTAAAGGCTTTTTTCATCGAAATACACTAGATGCGTTGCTAAAGACTAAGTCGACACTAATAAACATGTTGGCTTAACTGCAAGTTAATTTGCCATTGCGACTAACATTCCAATAAAGCCCGCAAACAGAGTGCAACCGACAAGTACCATGATTAATAACGTTTTATCTTTGTGGCATGACTTAGCGAGTTCAGGCAGTGCCGAGGTAAATGGGGAAGTGATCAGTGCTAAAAAATCCATTTTATATCCTTAAGCTAGGCGTTCTTGCACTGACTATATCAGCTTGAAATATCAACTGGCCAGTGTGCTTTGAGCTAGTGCGATGTTAAGCCAACAAAAAAGGAGCCTAGGCTCCTTTTTTAGTCTCTAGCTTAAGCTAGATTAGTCTTCACGTGGTTTACGTGGCTTACGCTCACCGGCAGGTTTGTCTGCACGAGGTTTGCGGTCAGCAAATGGCTTGTCACCCGTAGATGCTGCGCGAGGCTTACGATCACCCGCTGGGCGGTCACCACGTGGTTTACGGTCACCAGCAGGACGGTCTGAACGCGCGCTACGGCCTGAATCAACAAATACTTGATCGCCAGCTTCACGGATGTTCAATGGCTTGCCACAAACACGTACTTTACGTAGGTGCTGTAACACGTCTTTTGGCATGCCGTCTGGCAGGTCAACAGTGGTCACTGCATCGTAAAGTTGGATTGCGCCAATGTAACGGCTGTCGATGTTAGCTTCGTTCGCGATAGCGCCAACGATGTTACCCACACCTACACCATTCTCACGACCTACGTCGATGACGTAACGGCACATTTTCAAATCTGGGTTATCTTTCAACGCTTCAGCTGTACCTAAGCTGGCTGGCATTGGACGCGGTTCGCGACTTCTGCGTTCACCACGCTCACCACCACGGTCGTTACGCTCGCTGCCGCGATCAGTACGTTCACTGCGCTCATCACGGGCACGTTCTTGAATTGCTGGCAATTGAAGCGGGCGTTCTTGTTGTACTTGATGCAACAAGGCTGCGGCGAGAAGATCGGTATCGACTTCTAACTGTTGGCATAGTTGAGCAACCGCTTCTTTCATGAAATCTAAATCGCCGTTGATCGTCTCAGCCAATTGCTCACCTAAGCGAGATAGACGACGTTCTGCAACAGTCTCTGGGCTTGGGATTTTCATTGGAGAAATTCGGCTGTTAGTTGAACGCTCGATCGTGCGCAGCATGCGCATTTCACGGCTTGTCACAAACAGGATCGCCATACCAGTACGGCCAGCACGGCCAGTACGGCCAATACGGTGTACATAAGCTTCGGCATCATACGGAATGTCGTAGTTCACAACGTGACCGATACGCTCAACGTCAAGACCACGGGCCGCAACGTCAGTCGCGATCAGTATGTCTAACTTGCCACGTTTCAGTTGGTCAACTGCACGCTCACGGGCTTGCTGGTTCATGTCACCATGTAGTGGTGATGAAGCATAACCGCGGGCTTCTAACTTCTCGGCTAACTCAACACATGAGTTACGAGTACGCACGAATATGATTACACCTTCAGTGTTTTCAACTTCTAATACGCGTACTAAAGCTTCGAGTTTGTTGTGCTGTGATACTTGCACGAAACGCTGCTCAATTGACTCAACCGTTGTTTGGCTTGATTCAATACGAACATGCACTGGGCTGCGTAAGTGTTGGTTTGCAACACGCTTAATTTGCTCTGGCATAGTGGCAGAGAATAACGCCAGTTGGCGCTCGCTTGGCGTGTGCTCAAGGATCCATTCGATATCATCGATGAAGCCCATTTTTAACATTTCATCGGCTTCATCGAGCACGAGTGCTTTTAATGAGTCGAGTTTCAAAGTACCGCGACGCATGTGGTCCATAACACGACCAGGCGTACCCACGATAACTTGTGGACCACGTTTCAGTGCATTCAACTGTTGTTGCATGCTTTGACCGCCGTAAATTGGCAGTACGTGGAAATTTTTCATAAATTTGGCATAGCTGCTGAACGCTTCAGCAACCTGAACCGCTAACTCACGTGTTGGCGCTAATACTAAAATTTGCGGCGTGGTTTGGCTGGTCACTTTGTTTAGTAGTGGTAACGCGAAGGCGCCAGTTTTACCTGTACCTGTTTGCGCTTGACCTAAAATATCTTTGCCAGCCATAAGTGGGTCGATACTGGCTGACTGGATTGGCGTTGGTTTTTCATAACCTAGCTCGTCAAGAGCACGCAACAAATTCTCGGATAAGCCGAGTTCACGGAAAGTTCTTTCATCGGATGACATTGGGTTGTAGCCTTGTGGATGCGCGCGCGAAATGGCGCTAATAGTTTCACAGACAGAAAATCAACCCCGTGTCGATTTCCCGCGAACGACGGATTATAGCAGCATGGACGCCACTTTACCAATCAGAGTCACGCTATTTAACCTGTTTTCTGCATTTTTTTCGCTAAAACTGAGCAAGAAACGCGCCACTTCCCATTAATTCTTTAAATATTCGGCATTTAATTGAAGTAACTCAAATGCTGACTCAGTCACTGCCGCAAGAAAAGTGATGTCGATTGTCGCGACGGTATCTTCAGGGGTGTGATATTGGGGATGGGTCGGCACGCCAAAATACAACCAAGGGATATTGGCTTTGTGGAAGGAATAGTGATCCGATGCCCGCAGCCAATCGGTACTTTGTATGCTACGGCCAACGGGTTTGGGGTGGGAGAGCTTAATGCACAGTCGGTTCTGTTGATTAAGTAGAGGTTTAAATTGATTGAACTGAGTGAAGTTTCGACTGCCTTCAAGGTAAATCGCATAGGGCCTGCCGGGGTGACTCACCATATCTAAATTCAACATCAGCTCAAAAGTCGCCTCTGGCAGGCGGGTTTTGAGTTGTTCAACCAAGGCGATACTGCCATAGAGTCCCGGTTCTTCGGCATCGGTTGCGACAAACATCAGATTCACCTTAGGTAAGGTATTCGATTGCAGGGCAAATTGCTGCTGCCAATGTTTGGCAATCGCCAGCATAGCAGCGACGCCGGAGGCGTTATCATCGGCGCCGTGGTAAATCTTGCTGCCGCTCATGCCTAAATGATCGTAGTGGGCGACGATAATACGCCATCGATTCGTCGGCTCTGTCGCCATGGCGTTGGCGACCACGTTGGCGCCATTTTCTTGGGTGAAGAAGGTTTGATATTCAAAGGGCACGATAAAGTCTGCTCCCCAAGGCTGTAAACCTAGCCCCTGAAATTGCTGCTTTATATAGTCACGACTTTTTTCTGCGCCTGGAGTTTGGGTTTTGCGGCCTTCAAATTCATCTGAGCTTAATCTTGTAACAATCGCTTGTAACTCTAAGGGCTCGGCCCAAGTGAGCTTAAGCTCAGTACGTGCACAGGTTTCGGGTGAACTGGCGCAGCCAGTGAGAGTCGTTGCAACAAAGCAGGCCAGTGCTAATAAGCCAAGTCTTTGGAATTGATATCTTATAAAGTGCATGAACGTGAACTTGGCGAGCAGCTGACCGATGCGACTGTGGTTGAATTGAGTCGATGGGCTTAGGTTTATGTCACTAAGGTTTATGTCGCTTAGGTTTTTATTTAAAAGTGATTGATGTTGCCTCGGTAACATAAGGTGGGTCACTGGGAACTGAGTGCTATCACGCATGGACATTCCTTATCGCTGAAGCCTTCGCCAGAAGATGAATATCATCTTTGCCTAAATCCGATTCTAATTCAATGAGATCTCTATGTATGCGATAGCTTAAGCATATTGGATTGCTGAGCTAAAAAAAAAGCGCAGTGCTTATGCGACTGCGCTTCTATTCTACTCAGACCAAGGGCTCGAAACTCAAGCCTTGGCTTGATTGGCCTTTGCCATTTCAATATCCCGTTCCAGCAGTGGCTTTAAGAAGCGTGCCGTATGGGAGGTTGGATGCTCGGCGACGTCTTCCGGCGTGCCTGTGGCTAAAATCATCCCGCCGCCACCGCCGCCTTCTGGGCCTAAGTCGATAATCCAGTCCGCGGTTTTGATCACGTCCAGATTATGCTCAATCACCACAATCGTGTTGCCGTGGGATTTAAGACGATGCAAGACATCGAGCAGCAATTGGATATCGGCAAAGTGTAAACCTGTGGTCGGTTCATCCAAGATATACAAGGTCTTACCCGTATCACGCTTAGACAGCTCTTTAGCAAGTTTCACCCTTTGGGCTTCACCGCCCGAAAGGGTGGTCGCGCTTTGGCCGAGGCGTACATAGGATAAACCCACATCCATCAAGGTTTGCAGCTTACGGGCAATGGCAGGTACGGCATCGAAGAAAGTGCGCGCATCTTCCACTGTCATCTGCAGTACTTCGTGAATATTCTTGCCTTTATAGCGTACTTCTAAGGTTTCGCGGTTATAGCGCTTACCTTTACAGGAATCGCAGGGTACATACACATCGGGCAGGAAGTGCATTTCGACCTTGATCAAGCCGTCGCCTTGGCAAGCCTCGCAGCGACCACCTTTAACGTTAAAGGAGAAGCGGCCGACCTGATAACCGCGCGTGCGTGACTCTTGGGTTCCGGCAAAAATCTCGCGAATTGGGGTGAAGATGCCAGTATAAGTGGCAGGATTCGAGCGCGGCGTGCGGCCAATCGGGCTTTGGTCGATATCGACCACTTTGTCGCACTGCTCCATGCCTTCGATACGATCATAGGGTGATGGCTCATCCACAGTCGCCCCGTTGAGCATTCTATGGGCGATCTTGAAGAAGGTATCGTTGATTAAGGTTGATTTACCAGAACCCGACACGCCCGTCACACAAGTGAATAAACCAATGGGAATGGTTAAATCCACATTGCGCAGGTTGTTGCCGCGTGCGCCAAATAACTCAATCACTTGAGTTTTGTCGAAGGGAATACGCGGCGTATCAATATGAATGCTGCGCTTACCGGAAATATATTGGCCAGTGACTGACTCTTCACAGGCGATGATTTTCTCAATCGGGCCGTCGCAAATCACTTCGCCGCCGTGTACGCCAGCGCCAGGGCCAATATCGATCACGTGATCCGCCATGCGGATCGCATCTTCGTCATGCTCAACCACAATCACAGTGTTGCCCAGATCCCGCAGGTGGATCAGGGTTTGTAGCAGACGTTCGTTATCCCTTTGATGCAGGCCGATTGAAGGTTCGTCGAGCACATACATCACGCCGACGAGTCCGGCACCGATTTGGCTGGCGAGTCGAATCCGTTGGGCTTCACCACCCGAGAGGGTTTCTGCCGAGCGCGATAGGCTCAAATAATTGAGGCCCACGTTGACGAGGAAACCTAAGCGATCGCGGATTTCCTTTAAAATCTTCTCGGCGATCTGCGCTTTTTGGCCACTAAACTCGACTTTCTCGAAGTAATCTAAGGCTTCGCCAATCGACCAAGTGGTGAGTTGCGGCAGATTGATATCGCCTAAAAACACGTTACGGGCTTCTTCGCGCAGACGTGAACCACCACAGCTTTGGCAGGCTTGGGTGTTGATAAACTTGGCTAATTCGTCACGTACCGAGTTACTTTCGGTTTCGCGATAGCGCCTGTCCATGTTGTTGAGAATGCCTTCGAAGGGGTGATTACGCACCACCACATCGCCGCGATCGTTGATGTACTTAAAGGCAATGCTATCTTTGCCTGATCCGTACAGGACGATCTTGCGGACTTTTTCGCTGAGCTGCTCATAGGGCACTTCGACGTCGAACTTATAGTGTTCGGCGAGTGAGCTGAGCATTTGGAAATAGTAGAAGTTGCGTCTATCCCAGCCGCGAATCGCGCCGCCAGCCAGTGACAGCTCAGTGTTGCTGATCACGCGCTCAGGATCGAAAAACTGTTGTACCCCTAAACCATCACAGGTTTGGCACGCGCCGGCTGGATTGTTAAAGGAGAAGATCCTTGGCTCTAATTCCGCCATCGAATATCCGCAGTGCGGGCAGGCGAAGTTGGCCGAAAAGATCAGTTCTTCGCCTTTTGCTTTACCAGTACCTGTATCGTCATCCATGGTGGCAACGGTCGCGATGCCGCCGGAGAGTTCCAGTGCGGTTTCAAAGGATTCAGCTAAGCGTTGCTTGATATCGTCACGCACTTTAAAACGGTCGACGACCACTTCAATCGTGTGCTTAACGTGTAAATCTAAGGTTGGCGGATCGGTTAAATCACACACTTCACCGTCGATACGCGCACGGATATAACCCTGCGCCGATAGACCTTCGAGCAATTTAACGTGTTCACCCTTACGGGCGTTGACCACAGGCGCGAGCAGCATCAAGCGGCTGTCTTGGGGCATTTCTAACACTTTATCGACCATCTGGCTGACGGTTTGCGCCGCTAAGGGTTGATTGTGTGTCGGACAACGCGGCTCACCCACACGGGCAAACATCAAGCGCAGGTAATCGTAAATTTCGGTAATCGTGCCCACGGTGGAACGCGGGTTATGGGAAGTGGATTTTTGCTCTATGGATATCGCTGGGCTTAAGCCTTCGATATGGTCCACATCGGGCTTTTCCATCAAACTCAAAAATTGGCGAGCATAGGCTGACAGGGACTCGACGTAACGTCGCTGGCCCTCGGCATATAAAGTATCGAAAGCAAGGGAGGATTTGCCAGATCCCGATAAGCCCGTGATGACAATCAGTTTATCCCTTGGGATAGTCAGGTTGATATTCTTGAGATTGTGGGTGCGTGCGCCGCGTATTTCAATCTTATCCATCTATCGCTCTAATGCCATATGCTTAAAAAAATGAGCATAAGTATCGCACAGTTCCGCGGCTGAGTTTAGTTGATTCTGTGATCTGCACCAATCCTAGGGCTGGCACTGGCTTTTCATCACCTTGCAGATAGCGGCAGTGATGTTCCGAGTGGATTAACTAAGATTAATCCACTTGTTGCGTACTGACTCACAGGACAAATGTGAACACTATGTTAGACTCGTTTCCCTGTGCCTGAGCGTTAAATAGGGCAGAAAAATAAACATGTTAATCCGAGCGCGGCCAATATAGGTCTGTGATAATCGGGATAAAAGTTAACGGTACAGGCAGTGGTTTAGGCCACTATTTCCTTTTGAGCAAATCCTTTTGGGTGTGGTAACATGCGCCCCTTAAAAGACTTCAATCCAGGGCAAAATCATGGGTAACAACGGACTTTCGGGTACTGAGAAAAAAGTCGCGTTTTCTTTAGCCAGTGTATTTGGTTTACGCATGATGGGCTTGTTTATGATCATGCCCGTCTTTGCACTTTATGGTCAGCATTTAGAAGGCTTCTCGCCGCTGTGGGTCGGTATTGCTATCGGCGCCTACGGTCTGACTCAAGCTGTGCTGCAAATCCCCATGGGGATTTTATCTGACAAATATGGTCGCAAGCCGATTATCCTTATCGGTCTGGTGCTGTTTGCCATTGGTAGCTTGATTGCCGCCAACGCCGATTCGATTTACGGCGTGGTATTTGGTCGTGCAGTGCAGGGCATGGGCGCGATTGCCGCAGCCGTGTTAGCACTGGCGGCGGATTTAACCCGCGACGAACAGCGTACTAAGGTCATGGCGATTATTGGTATGTGTATTGGCGGCTCTTTTGCGCTGTCCTTACTGGTCGGCCCGATTGTGGCGCAACATGTTGGCTTATCAGGCTTGTTCTTCCTCACGGCGATTCTCGCTGTGACGGGCATGTTGATCGTGCAATTTTTAGTGCCGAATCCGATTTCCCACGCGCCTAAGGGTGACACGTTAGCCACGCCTGCCAGACTCAAGCGTATGTTGACCGATCCCCAGTTGTTTAGACTCGATGCGGGGATTTTTATTCTGCATTTAGTGTTAACCGCGGTATTCGTGGCCTTGCCGCTGGATCTGGTGGATGCCGGTTTAGTCAAAGAAAAACACTGGATGCTGTATTTCCCTGCTTTTGTGGGCGCGTTTTTCTTGATGGTGCCGTTAATCATCATAGGGGTTAAGCGCAAAAATACTAAGGCGATGTTCCAAATTGCCCTCGTGATAATGATAGTGGCATTGCTGGCGATGGCTTTATTCTCTAATAACTTATGGGTGTTGAGTTTTGCAGTGGTGCTGTTTTTCACTGGCTTTAACTATTTAGAAGCCTCATTGCCCAGTTTGATTGCCAAATTTTGCCCCGTCGGTGAAAAAGGCTCGGCCATGGGCGTGTATTCCACTAGCCAGTTTTTAGGGGCCTTTTGTGGTGGTATGCTGGGCGGTGGCGCCTTCCAATTAGTGGGTGCGGTCGGGGTGTTTATTGTTGCTGTGATCTTAATGTCTATTTGGTTATTCCTGACATTGGGCATGGAAAATCCTGTGCTGTTAAAGAGTTACACCTTAGAAGCCGAAGTCAAAGACAAGGCGCAAGCGCGGGATATGGCGGCTCAGTTATCACAGCTCATGGGCGTCGTCGAAGCGATCGTCGTGCTTGATGAAAAAGTTGCTTATCTTAAGGTCGACGAGCATTTCGATTTAAGAGAAGCACGAGCTGTGTTAGGCTCTGCTCAATAATATCTGGGTCTGCCGTGTGATATTTGGGGAAGCTGATTTTCCTCTATGGCGACACAGATAAACAACATACTGAATTAATAGATTATTTAAAGAATCGCAGGAGATTTCAATGGCCAGTCGTGGTGTTAACAAGGTAATTTTGGTTGGCAATTTGGGACAAGATCCAGAAGTGCGTTATATGCCAAACGGTAATGCAGTCGCTAACATCACAGTTGCGACCAGCGAATCGTGGAAAGACCAACAAGGTCAACAGCAAGAGCGTACTGAATGGCACCGTGTGGTTCTGTTCGGCAAATTAGCTGAAATTACAGGTGAATACCTGCGTAAAGGTTCACAGGTTTACCTCGAAGGTAAACTGCAAACCCGTAAGTGGAAAGACCAAAGCGGTCAAGACCGTTACAGCACTGAAGTGGTTATCGACCAAAGCGGTAGCATGCAAATGCTAGGTAGCCGTGGTCAAGGTGGCCAAGCACAAGGCGCGCCAATGGGCGGCGGCATGCCACAAAATACTGGTTACCAATCTGCACCGCAACAAGCGGCACCAGCGCAAAATCAATATGCGCCAGCGCCTCAAGCTGCACCTGCTTACCAAGCGCCAGCTCAGCAACAATATGCTGCGCCAGCACCTGCTCAGCAGCAATATGGACAACAACAAGCTCAACCACAGCAAGGTGGTTATGCGCCTAAGCCACAAGCCGCTCCAGCGCCTGCTTATCAAGCGCCAGCTGCGCCGGCACAACGTCCAGCACCACAACCACAGCAAAACTTCACGCCAGATTTGGATGATGGCTGGGACGACGATATCCCGTTCTAATTTGCTATGAAGTACTAGCGTCAATTTAGATGCTAAAGTCGACATAATCTCATTTTTTAAAGCCTCGCAATGATTTGTGGGGCTTTTTTATGACACACACTTCTAGTTGTGACTAATTTGTAAATTAATTTATTTAGCAATATTCAGCTTTTCAATTAGAATGTTGCACGCATCACATCAAGATGATGTAACTAATAGAAAGCTATATGGCTTAGGCATTATTTATATAAAGGAATATTCCCATGGAAGAGACAATGAGTCAGGAAAGCAGTTTGTTGGAAAGTGATGATAAGTTAACCAAGGTAGAGAGTAAAAGTCACAGTGCGCCACTGTTTCATGTATCACTGACCAAGTTAATTATCATGTTTATTGCAACCTTTGGTCTCTACCAAGTTTATTGGTTTTATAAACAGTGGCAGGCTTTAAAAAATTACTATGACTTAGATGCATGGCCAATAGCGCGTAGCTTTTTTTCTATCTTTTATACACATTCTCTATTTGTTTATATTAGTGAATACATTAAAGAAGATAATCGAGAGTATCGCTGGAATAGCTCAGCTATGGCGACATTTTATGTTGTGTTGTTAGTCGTTGGCGGAATTCTTAATCAAATTGAAACGTTGCCAATATCATTAGTTGTGGCATCAATATTTATTCCATTAGCTGTTTTATATCCGCTGTATCAAGCTCAAAAAGCAGTTAATTTTGCACTTGAATCTGTGGAATATCCTGATAATTCGCGCTTAACTTGGTTGAATTGGATATGGATTTGTCTGTTTTGTTTCTATTGGGCGATGATTATTTATGCTCTCACCTTGTTAGTTTAAATTTCTGAATATGAAAGCGGAATATATTTCTAATCACTTATATTCTGCTTTTTTAACGTCACTGCTAACATCTGGGAGCTAATACGGTTGGTATAAGCTAATTTTTAGCTTACTGAATGCTATCCTTTGCCCTATCCCCTCGCGCTTATTTTTCAAGATATTCCTGCTAAATATCAAGGCTATAAACTATTTTTAGTACGCCATAAGGTATTGATTTTGTGACTTAAAGTGCTTTAGGTACTATAGTGACTGCTTATTTTATCTGAAACTTAGGTATGCGCTTCTTAGGTTTCTTGTTTGATTTTGGGGGAAAAGTGCGAATTTTAATGAATAATTTCAAGGCGATTAGCCTGATGCGCCAGTGGCTACTGCTGACATTGTTAACTGTGGCATTACCACTACAGGCGAGCGAAGAGCCGCTGTGGATGGGAACGCCTGACTTGCCCATGAGTGGGCGAGTCCATACCGGTGAACTTGCCAATGGCATGCGCTATTTATTAGTGAGCAATAAGACGCCAGAGCAGGCTGTCATAGTGCGCATGCGGTTGGATGTCGGCTCAGTGGTGGAGTCCGATACCGAACAGGGGTTAGTGCATTTTCTTGAACACATGGCCTTTAATGGCTCGACGGGTTTGGCTGCGGGCGAGATGATCCCGACTTTGCAGCGCTTAGGTCTGAGTTTTGGCGCCGATACCAATGCTGTGACTGAGTTTCAGCAGACGGTTTATCAATTCAACTTGCCTAGTAATAGTCAAGATAGAGTCGATACTGCTTTATTTTTAATGCGTGAAATTGGCAGTAATTTACTACTCGACCCGGCGCTTATCGAGCGTGAAAAAGCGGTGGTATTGGCTGAACTGCGTGAGCGTAGCGGTGCGGATCTGGAGAATTACCGCAATCAATTACAGTTTTTAATGCCAAATACACTGTTGTCAAAGCGCTTACCTGTGGGTGAGGCGAACAGCATCAAGAATGCTACTCGCGAGACGCTGCTGTCTTTATACCAAGGTTTTTACACGCCCTCACGCACCACCTTAATTGTGGTGGGTGATATCGAGGTAGCCGCAGTTGAACAAAAGATAAAACAACAGTTTGCCAGTTGGCAGGCCGCGCCTTTGGCGGCGAAGGTTAAGCCGCAAGCGCTAGGCACTGTCGCAGAGCGCCAAAGCGTCGAGGCGGCGGCATTTTTCGATCCTAGCCTATCGACCTCGGTTTCACTCGGTATGCTCAAGCCTATGGCATACCCTGCCGACAGCCCTGCCGTACGAGAGCAGGAAATACTGCTTGAACTCGCCCACGGCATCTTGTATCGCAGAATGGAGTCGCAGTTACTGCATAGCCAAGGTTTATCTGGCGTTAGCCTGCAGGTTGGGGATCAATTTGATATCGCCTATGGCACTCAAATGAGCTTAGGTACGCAGGAGAATAACTGGCAAGAGGGCATAGCAATATTGGAGCAAACCCTGCGCCAAGCACAAGAGTTTGGTTTTAGTCAGCAGGAAATTGACCAACAAATCAAACGTATGCACAAAGGGTATCAGCTCAGCGCAGCGGGTAGCACTACTATCCACAGTGTGAATATTGCCGAGGGGTTAGTGTATTCGGTCGCGGAAAATCGCGTGCCTGTAGAGCCTGAGTGGCAGCTGGCATTTTTTGAAAAAATACTGCCAACAGTGACGCCGCAAAAGCTAAAGCAAGTGTTTAATCAGACATGGAATGCTACGCCGTATCTGTATCTGACGAGCAATAAGCCCATCGAAAATGTTGAAAAACAGCTTATCGCTAGCTATGAGAAAAGCCGCAAACAAGCTGTGAGTGCGCCAGCAACTAAGGCGATTGACGAGTTTGCATACACTCAATTTGGCGATCAAGGCAAGTTAGTGGCCGATAGTCGCGATGCCGAAACGGGCATTCGCCAGCTACAATTTTCCAATGGCGTACGCCTTAATCTTAAGCCTACTGACTTTAATAAAGGCACTACTTTGGTCAGCCTCAACATAGGCTTTGGTGAAGTGCCATTCCCTGAGTTAGATGGCTTATCTTATCTGTTTAACAGTGCGTTTGTGCAGGGTGGACTCAAGGCCCATGATTATGAAAGCCTGCAGGAGATTTTTGCTGGGCAAGATATTTCCATCAACCTAGGCGTGCGTGAGCAGAGTTTTGGCGGTGAGATTAGTACCAATGCTGCAGAACTGCGCACGCAGCTCGGTTTAATGACGGCCTTTTTGATTGAACCCGGCATGAATAAGCAGGCTGAGCAATTGTTCCGCGAGCAAGTGATTGCCGAGCAGCAAAGTCTCCATAGCAACCCGCAAACTGAGTTTTCTAATCAGTTTGACCGTATCTCCCACAGTGGTGATAAACGTTATGGTTATGGTGAACCGGAAGAAATTTTAAAACGTCAGTTTGCAGAGCTGGCGCCGAGTTTCCATTCAGCCGTCGAGCAAGGAGCAATTGAAATCGCCATAGTAGGGGATTTCGACGAAGCCAGCGCCATTACTGCTGTGGCCGAAACTCTCGGGGCAGTTAAACGCAGCACCACTAAAAATAGCCAGTCGCTAGTGCCTATGTTCCCGAAAGTGCCCGCTAAGATGACGTTAACACACTATGGTCATCCAGATTCAGCGGCGCTGGCCATGGTGTGGCCAACAACGGATATGACTCACCTAAGCCAACACGCTGGACTGGGATTGTTGGAGCAAGTGCTCAGCATCCTATTAACGGAGAATGTGAGAGAAAAAGCGGGCGCGAGTTATTCGCCATCGGCCTTTTCTTATAGTGATTTCAATGCCAGCGGTTATGGTTACTTAGGTTTGTTTAGCGTGACGACTCAAGCCATGTTGCCAACGGTTTCTGAGTATTTCACCGCTGCAGTTAACCAAGTCAATCAGCCGCAGGGGATTAGCGAGGACTTACTTAATCGAGCCCGTCAACCTGTACTTGAATGGATGCAAGCCGCGCCGCAGAGCAATGGTTTTTGGTTAGATTTAGCGTCAAATGCCCAGAGCAACCCTGGGCGTTTTGCTGCTTTCAAACAAAGACAAGTGTTGGCACAGCAGATGACGGTTGCTGAACTGAATAAATTGGCACAGCAATATTTGCCAGCAGAGGGCAGTTTAACCATCCAAGTCCTTCCTGCACCCTTAACACCTCAGCAATGAGTGTTGGGTTCATAGAATAATATTTACCATTCGCAGACATGTCCCCGTGCTAGCAAGCGCTGGGGACATGTTATTTAAATGACTTCTTTTTTTCAATTTAGGGCCAATTCCACGGCCTATATCCCTTGGTCGCAAACGGAAATACCTGTTGTCGAAAAAGCCACTCACTTAACTGCGGTCGCCCCACTACTCTAAGCGCAACTTATTTGCGAGGAGATGGGGGAGGTATATGTTGCGATATCTTTTGTGTAGTTTTTGTTTAGTGCTTCTGTATCCAACTGGGATAGATATGTACTTGGTTGGTTTACCGCAAATCGCGCAGGATTTAGGCGCGAGTGAAGCACAGTTGCATATCGCTTTTTCTGTGTATCTTGGCGGAATGGCGGCAACTATGCTTTTTGCTGGCAGCGTTGCGGACCGATTAGGACGCAAATCTGTCACTCTATTCGGCGCTATCATTTTTGCCTTAGCTTCGTATTTAGGTGGCATGGCTGAGACAAGCAATCAGTTCTTACTCATTCGTTTTATGCAGGGAATTGGTGCTGGTTCCTGTTACGTTGTCGCCTTTGCTATTCTACGCGACACCTTAGACGATAAGCTTCGAGCTAAAGTGCTCTCAATGATCAATGGTATTACGTGCATTATCCCGGTCATTGCACCTGTTATTGGGCATGTAATTATGCTCAAGTTCCCTTGGCAGAGTCTGTTTAGCACTATGGCTGGCATGGGACTATTAGTCTGTTTGTTATGTATTTTTATATTACGGGAGACTAAGCCAGCGCAGAGTAGGATTGAGGATGTTAATCGTGAGCTGACGTCGCAAGAGTCTTTTCGTCAGTCCTTTTTCCTCAGCCGGCTTGTTATGACGACTCTAGGTGTGACTACGATTCTCAGTTATGTCAATGTGTCTCCCATGCTGATCATGGGGCAGATGGGGTTTGACCGCGGGCAATACTCTAATGTTATGGCATTGACAGCGTTAGTGAGTATGCTGGTATCGTTCTCGACTCCTTTTGCACTTGCTGTGCTTAAAGAAAAAAGTTTGATGTTGATTTCACAGCTGTTATTTGCAGCTGCCGCGCTAGTGTTTGTGCTAACTCAGGTGCAATATTTTAGCCTTAATGTGAATTTATTAGGCTTTGGTTTTGTCTGTAGCGGATTCGCTATTGGATTTGGTGTGACTATGAGCCAAGCACTGAGCCCCTTTGCATCGCGTGCTGGGGTGGCAAGTTCATTGTTAGGTATTGCACAGGTTTGTACTTCAGCACTGTATATTTGGCTGATGGGATTAATAGGTATTAGTCCACTTAACATATTGTTGCTGATATTAGCCTTGGGCTCTGTTATCAGTACCTTACTCATATTATGTGTGCCTACAGCACCGAGCGTTTATCTAGATGAAGAAATCACTCGCACGTCTTGACCTTAATCTATTGTTTACTCTACAACTTCTCTTACAAGAGCGGAGTGTGACTAAGGCCGCTAAAAAGCTCAATGTCACCCCATCAACCGTGAGTAAATCCTTGGCGAAATTGCGTGATTGGTTTGACGACCCACTATTCATTAAAACGCCTCAGGGATTGCAGTTAACGCCATTGGCCCAAAGCATGGAGCATGACTTAGCCGATTGGTTACAAATGGGCAAACAGCTTATGGGCAAGCGCGGGGACGATATGGCAAAAGGGCTCAGTTTTGAGCTAATGCTTGAGTCACCTTTGTCGCTCATTATGCTTAATCAATTAACGCAGGCTATTTACCAACACTACCCTGATGCAAAAGTGAAAGTACGAAATTGGGATTATGATTCTCTGGAGGCCATTATTCGCGGTGAGGCTGACATAGGTTTTACAGGCCGAGAAAGTCATCCTCGTTCCAAGGAATCCCTTGATTTATTACCGTATTTTATCGATTTTGAGGTTTTATTTACCGATCTTCCCCAGGTGTATTTACGCCGCGATCATCCCGCCTTGCAGGAAGAGTGGAATATAGACACTTTCTTAAAATACTCGCATATCAATATCTTGTGGGAAAAGAGCGAAACCTGGGCCTTAGATGATGTACTTATTGAGCTTGGTTTAAGTCGCAATATAGTACTGACCTTGGCCAGCTTTGAGCAGTCACTGTTTGTCGCGGCAGAGCCTCACCACAGTATGATGGCAATCGCGCCGCAATATTGTGAGCAGTATGCCCACCAATTACACCCTGACTTAGTCAGTCGTCCTATCCCGATAAGTGGCGAATATCTTGATAAACTTGCCATTCCTTTTACCTTGATTTGGCATAAGAGAAACAGCCACAACCCCAAAATCACTTGGCTGCGAAACAAGATAAAAGCAATTTATCAACAGCATGATTAAGGTTTCTATTTACTGCTTTCACTTTGTTGGGGAATACCCAATTGCTGGCAAATATATTGGATACACAATTCTTGCTGTTGGCACCATAGCCCATAACTGACGGGGATAAGTTTAATCCCGGCGCGCTGTAACAGTTTATACAGTTCAATATCGAAAAAGTCCGCCCATGGCCCTGGGTAACCGATTAAATCTATTGCTAAATATTGGTTACCATAGCGGCACAGAATGTCCAGTTCTAGCCCCGCCATATGGTAGGCGCGCCAGACTGTTATGCCTTTTGCTTCAATCGCGAGTGCCACCGACTGGCCGAAGCTATCGAGGGCATCGACATAATTGTGCGCCGCTTGAAATTGGCCCGCCGATGTTAAGTAAGTTGCCAGTAAATTATTGTTGGGGAGCTCATGCGCTTGTACCGATAAAAATAGCCACTGCATTTGTTTAGCGCGGGTGATGGCGACATTGAACATATCGGCTCGATTTAAATACACGGCGGCGCGGCTGTCGTTGGCCGTAATGCTAAACGACAGCAGCATGATATCGCGCTCTTCCCCTTGAAAACCAAAGGGCGTGGCAATCCTCAATTGATGACGTTCTATTTGTTGTGCGCTAAAGCGTGCGAGGATCTGCTGGGATAAATACTCAGTTTGATTGCGAAAACAGGAGAGCACACCAATGCTGGCGGGCACTAATGTATTCATTTGGTCATCAATCAGTTGTGATAACTTTTGAATTAATGCCTCCGCTTCTAGTCTGTTAACTCCCTTGCTATCCCGCGCGCCTGTCACTTGTATTCTATGTAAGTGTCCTGAACTCGTGCAGGGTCTGTGCTGCATAATTTTCAGCATGCCTTGATAAAACTGCTGATTACTAAATTGGATCAGCTCAGGTTTACTCCGAAAATGCTCATTTAAAAATACCACTTGGGATTGGCTCGCAAGGGATTGTGATACTAAGTCGAGCATACTGGCATCACGGTAGCTCATTAGGCCGCGGCAATCCGCAGCAAGTCCGAGTTGGGTCTGGATTTGGGTTTGCTTTGCGCGGGATAAAAACGAGAAATGGCGCAGCTGTTTACTGTCGCCCACCACCAGTGCCGCTTTTGCCCGCTGTAAGGCCGGTAAACAGGCGGCAATATTGGCTTGGGTGGCTTCATCAATAATCACTAGATCAAACATTTGCTGCTCCATGGGCAGCACTTTATGCAAGCTGGCAAGGCTAGATAACCAAATGGGAAAGGTTTGCTTTAAGGCATCAAAATCCGTTTTGTAGAAACCGTCGAGTTGCTTAGCGGACTGCCGAGCGCGAAGTGCACTGGCAAAACTCACCAGTGTACTGCGCTTATGTTTGAGTAATTGGTTTAATCGATAGTGAGTGGCCAATTGTAAGTATTTGAGGCTTAAGTCTTCTTTTTGGGCGATGAGGGCGGTTAATTTATCGAGCACATCCCATTGCTGAGCAAACTGTTTGATCCCGGCACGGTAAGCCCAGTTGTAAAATCCTAAGCGCCAGCGCGATTGTCCTTGTTGTAAGGTCGCCAGTTTTTGGCCGCGACGTATGGCGTGTCGGCAATGGTGAATAAAACCGGCTTCCATTTTGGTTTGCTCGCGAGTCACAGTATTAAGTTGCTGTTTTGCATTGAGTAGTAGGATATCCGAGAGGGTTTCAGCAGTCGCAGGATGCTGACCATGCAGCATTTCATCTATCTGGTTTTTAAGGACTTTAATAAATTGCGGCGAGCCGGCGCGAATAAGGCTGCTCCCAAGCTGGAATTGTTGCTGCAACTTATCGGCAATCACATCAACGGCAACATCGGTGTGGGCGACGATGAGGACAGATTTACCCCTTAATACCTGCTCCGCCGCCACTGTGGCTATGGTGTAACTTTTACCCGTTCCCGGTGGACCCGATATTTGCCCCAAAGTTTGATTGGCCGCCACCTTTAAGGCTTGAATTTGCGCGCGGCTTAATAGCCCAGGAAGGTAATGCTCTTGGGTATCGACATTGTGACTAAGTGGATCTCGAGTTGGCACTTGCCTAAACAGCGCTTGAAGCGGCGCAGAGTGTGAAGGCGCTGTGATGAGATTGTCGAGTTCGTGCAATATGCCGCGACTTGCCTGCGAACGCTCTGCAAGAATAATTTGGCTGCGACTAACCATAAACCGCCCACGTTTACGGCATAAGCCAGTGAATTCAGTCTCATCGATCAGCTTGGGAAAATGCAATAAATGACTGGTATCAACATCGGCTTGGCCCGCCCGCAGCCAAGCTATCCAGCCACTGACATCCGTTGGATTATCGCGTAACTCTTGACTTAAGCTGTGTCCTTCAACGACTAATTTTTCTAATAGTGCTTCATTGATGGTGAATGGCCCGCCGCCAGAGAAGCTGTTATTAGATTCGAGGTAAATGTTATCGCCATCGGCCTGTAACTGGCATTCACGGTACAGCAGTGGCGTGACGACTTTACGTTTTTCGCCATTAAGTTCGACTGTGCCGCAGAAAAATAAACAACAGTGCAATAGTACTTTTTCACGTAGATACAAGGCACTACGCGCCATTAATGCGGAGGCAGGAGCAAATGGCACCGGCAAGCGAGGCAGAAAGCCACTGCTTAACTCGTCTTCTCCTTGGAGTAATAGCTTTTCTTGCTCAGCAAGTTTGTGGCTAGACCAAAGGTTAATTTCAGCACTATCGTGTTGAAAACACTGTTTATAGTAGTTAAGAATCCCTTGCAAACCCTATCCATCCCAAAGGCTTAATTGGCGGTGCGAGAGTAACTCAATCGCATAAGTCGAACAAGGTTTGCACCAACTGTGGATGATTTCTCCATGGTCGCAATAGCCTAAAAGAGAGGTATTCGATATGCCAGCCTTATTGTTCTGGAGTGGAAGCGTTTTTGTAGATGTGAACTAAGGTATCAGCAATCGCATTTGTATCAATTAAGGGCCTGAAAAGTGGCGTTTGTATCAGTATTTGGCGTGTTATTGAAATGTTTGTTAAGTGTTTGAGTTTGTGAAATATTTGTTTTTGTTTTTAGTGGAAATTGCCATTGTTGTCATTGTATAAATGCGTAGACTGAACTGAATTTTTGTCTGCTAATGAGGGAAACAATGATAAAAAGTAAGCTAAAGGGATTCGCGGTTTTGACCTTCGCCTGTTTAGGCGTGACCGCTTGCGGTGGTTCTGATAATGACAAGGATGAGGATACCTCTAAAACTGATACTTATGTGCAATTCTATAATGCGACAGTGGGGAGCACTGCTACCGCGCTGAAGATTGGCGATAAAACCTATGAAAGCGTGAGCTACGCAGATGCGATGCCACGATTTACATCTACCCCCGGTGTGAGTGAGGTAGAGGTGATGGGTAAGGATGCGGCAAATAAAGATATTTCACTCTACAAAGAGAATATCGATTTAAAAACGGCAACCGACCATTTCTTTGTATTGCATGGGGATTTTGCCTCGCCAGCCCTTTTGAATATTAATTACTCGCGTACCGAGCTCGATAAACAAAATGCCGAAGCGGACAAGAGCAAGATGCAATTATTGATTGCACACACTGCGACTGATGCACCTGCCTACGATGCCTATATTGCCAAAGCGGATAAAGGCTTTGCCGATGCAGTGATGCTAGGCAGTGTCTCCTATGGTGAGGTTTCAACACCACAGATTTTAGATACAGGCGACTATAAAATTTATCTGACTGCGGCGGGTACGACCAATATCAGCTACACCACGGCAAGCATTAACTTTAAAACCAAGGTGCCTTATAAGTTGATTTTAAGGGAAAGCTTTGGCGCTTCAGCTGCTAAAATCAGTTTAGACAGCGTCGACTCAACCACCAATGTGCGTAACCATGTCGCCCTCGAAAGCAGTGTAGACTTTAGAGTATTTAACGGCTTGGCTGCACATAATGTCGATGTGAAAGTGGTGAGTAGTAAGCAAGAAGCGCTATTTAGCAATGTGGCCCCCTTCGGCGTAACAGCTTACCAAGGCGCCGAGTTTAATGACTTTGGTGTGAGCGTACTTGACCATACTAGCCAAGCTAAATTACTCGACAATGTGCTGATCACCCTTAATCAAGATGATATTAAAACCATCTTCATTTACGAGCAGGCGACAGAGCAGGGCAGCCAAGTGAAGGCGATGGAGATGAAGCAAACTCAGACTCCAAGTCCCTATAGCTTTAAGTTTGACATCGTGAGTTTTGCCGATAAAAGTAATCTCACTGTATATTTCTTAAAAGCAAATGACACGATTGAAACTGCGGTAAATAAAATCACTGCGGTCAACCCAGCTAGCCCTCAGTCAGTGACTGTACCTGCAGGCGAATATTCTATTAAAGTCATCGCAGTCGAAAACGGCACTAAAACCATTGTCTATGCCTCCGATTTAATGGATTTCAGCAATGAAGATAATGTCACTATGGTGCTGAATAAAGATGCTGCCACTAGCTTTGGTTATAACTTGATTAAGCTCTAACCGTTAAGGTGAGTGAACTTAGCTAATACAAGAGCGCTACTTAGGTAGCGCTTTTTATTGATTGTGGCAGTGGGGTTAATGTAGGCTAATCGGCAAAATTAAGCTGAGTGGTGGTTGTGTGGATAACGCGAGCAGCATAGGAAAAGGAGTTCACTGTGATTAGCAAAGGATTTAAAGACGGCCATTTCCAAATTGGTGAAGGCAGTATTAGCGGCACCATAGCGTGCATGTTAGCCATATTATCGTTTTTAGGTGTATTGGCGTTTCATTTCCCTGAATACCTGACTACCCCCGAATTACGCCAAAGTTATAACGTCGATATTATTCGCAGTTTGATATTTGTCGCCTTAGTGGTGTCGGGCAGCTTAGGTTTATTAAATTTTATTCGAAATAAAAATAAACGATTTGGCTTTGTCGCTTGGGTATTTGTGAGCTTGGCGATTGCCTTTGGTGGTCATCAAGTCGAGGTCGAGCCTTTTGCCAATCATAAGGTCTCACTGGGGTTAGATTGGTTTATTTTAGACTTATTAGGTTCAACCTTAATTTTTATTTTTATCGAAAAATGGCTACCCCATAAACCTGAACAGCCAATATTGAGACCCGAATGGCAAGGGGATTTAAATCATTTTTTGGTGAATCATTTAGCGATTGGATTTGTATTATTGGTGACGAATCAATTTGTGCAGTCGACCTTTTCTTGGGCTATTTCCAGCACAGTGCAAAGCTTTATCGCAGGTCTGCCCTTTGTGTTGCAACTGCTGTTGATTCTATTGGTCGCCGATTTAATGCAATATGCGGCGCATCGCGCTTATCATGAAATTCCTTTCCTGTGGCGCTTCCATTCAGTGCACCATAGCGCCAAGCATTTAGATTGGTTGGCGGGATCTCGGCAACATATGTTTGAGTTGATTGCTACCCGTTGTTTAGTGCTCACGCCGATTTTTATCTTAGGATTCTCTAAAGACATCATCAGTATTTATGTGATTATCGTTGGCGTGCAGGCGGTCTTTAATCATGCCAATGTCCAAGTTAACTTCGGTTGGTTACGTTACTTGATCGTCAGCCCGCAGTTTCACCATTGGCATCATGCTTCCGATAAGGCGGCCATCGATCGTAACTATGCTGCCCACTTTTCATTTTTAGATTACTTATTTGGAACCGCCGTTCGAGGTCAGAAAGAGTGGCCTGAGCGATATGGTGTCGTTGGCGATTACATGCCTGTTGGCATGTTTAAGCAGCAATTATATCCCCTCGGTTTAGCGAAGAAGGACACAAAATAACGGCGCTGCATTTGGAGTGGTTCGTTTTGGAGTGGTTTGTTTTGGAATGATTATCTGGAAGTCAATGTGAGGTCAACTGAGTAGCAATGTTTAAGTGATGGTTAACTCTGACACTGGGACAGCAAAAAGCCCAACACAGCGTTTTTAATTCGCGCTTTGTTGGGCTTTTTGCTGTTAACGCCGTAAGCGTTATTCGCTGATTTTCAGTTCTTGGCCTGGCATAATAATGCTCTTGCCATTGAGCTGGTTCCACTTCATTAAATCAGCCAGTTTGACCTTATTCTTACGGGCGATTTTATCCAGTGAATCGCCGGATTTCACCTTGTAGGTTTTCGCTTTTACCGCAGGCTTGTCGGCCGATTTTGAGCTGGTGGCTTTAGTGCCACTGGCATTTGCTTTAGTCGATGACTTGTTGCTGACTTTGCTATCGGCCTTAGTGTTGGCTTTAGCGGGTTCAGGCGCATTGTCATTGGCCGCCATTGGCGTTAATAGTGTGAGCTCTTGGCCGACTTTGAGACGGTCAGAGGTTAGATTATTAGCCTGTTTTAATGCTTTGACTGACGTATCAAACTTAGCCGCGATTGTGCCTAGGCTGTCGCCGGATTTAACTATGTAGCTTTGGCTGTCATAGCGTTTTTGGGCGTAGAGTTTGTCGTGATTTTCTTGATATTGACCTATGTTTTCCAGCGGTAAGGCGATTTGATATTTGCCTTTGCTCGGGATCACGCCTTGGCGAAAGCCAGGGTTATAGGTTTTAAATTCTGCCTTGCTCAGCCCAGCCGCATTGGCGATTTGGCCGATATCCACGCCATTGGGTGCAGGTACTCTATCTAAGAAAGGGCGGTTAGCTATCGGTCGCACTTTTAGATTGTAATGATTAGGGGCGCGAATAATTTGAATAAACGCTAACCACTTAGGCACAGTTTGTACGCGTTTCGCCGGAATGCCCAGCGACCAAAAGTCCGTCGGTTTACCCTTGGCTTTGTTCTTGTCGATGGCGGCTTTAATCACCAATTCACCGGTATTGTAGGCGGCGACAGCGTTGATCCAGTCTTTGTCTAAGGTGTCGTACAAATGCTGTAGATAGTCGAGCACGGCATCGGTTGAGGCCAGTGCATCTTTGCGACCGTCGTAGGCTGAGTTAACCGTTAAGCCAAAATTACGCCCAGTGGCGGGGATCATCTGCCACAGTCCAGCTGGGCCGTTTGCCTGTGCCAGTGGATTGTAACCACTTTCGACTATGGGTAATAACGCCAATTCTAATGGCATATTACGAGCTTCGAGCTGGCTGACGATGTAATACAAAAAGGGTTCGGCGCGTTCGCCGACTTGGTTCATAAATTTCTGTTTATCATCGAAAAAGTTACGCTGTTTGCGCACTTCGGCATCGTCATGTACGTCAATGGTGTTGGCGTGTTGGATCTTTTCCCAAACGTCGCTGTACTGCTCAACCACAGCGGGTGGCGTGTGCTGCTGGTGTTGTGGCGAGTGCTCGTTAGCGTTACTCACATCATTTGCTGGGGCATTGAATTCTGTGGTTGATGGGCTTGCCGACGTGGTCGCGCAACCGCTCAATTGGGCCACGAACATGGCCAGCACTAGCACTGTAAAAGAGTGCGTTTGGCGAAAATGTTTCCGCATGATTGTCCTGTGATGAGTTAACTGGGCATTCCATATTGGTGCACATGCTAATCTGTTTTCGCGTTTCTGGATAGCTCCCCCACGGTTTCCCCCTATTTGCAGCGCCCGCCTAACGCCAGCTTAACGCCGATTGTGCTGCCCTTTGGCTGGATATCTTGCGTTTAGCTTTAGCTATTAATGCGCTACCATAGCGGCGATTTTTCATTGACTTGGGTAGCAAAGTGCAGACGTTAGCGCAGTTAAGAGCAGGGCAGTTACAAGGGATCACGCGTTTACAATTGGTCGAGGAGTTAACCGAGTTTCCGCGGGAGATTTTTGACTTAGCCGATACCCTCGAAATCCTCGATTTATCGAATAATCAATTGAATACTTTGCCCGAGGACCTGTACCGATTATCGCGTTTAAAGATCATCTTTGCTTCTAATAACCGCTTCGAGCATTTACCCGAGGCATTAGGACGCTGTGAAAGTTTAGAGATGATTGGCTTTAAGGCGAATCAAATCCGTACTGTGACTGCCGCCGCGTTACCGCTGCAAACTCGCTGGCTCATTCTTACCGATAACCAAATCGAAACCTTGCCTGCGGCTATGGGCGATTTACCTCGTCTACAAAAATTAGCCTTGGCGGGCAATCGATTAACGGCTTTGCCCGAGTCGATGGCCAATTGCCGTAACTTAGAATTAGTGCGCCTATCGGCCAATCAACTGCAAGCGCTGCCAGCTTGGCTACTGGGTTTGCCTAAGTTAACTTGGCTCGCTTTTGCGGGTAATCCGTTCAGCCATACCTTAGTCGATCCCCATGCCGATGTGGCCACAGTGGCGAATGTGACTCTGCATGATATTAAGTTGGCTGAAAAACTGGGTGAAGGCGCCTCAGGGATAATTTATCGAGGTGATTGGTTGAATCAAGCCATGGTCGCCATGACGGGTTCATCGCAGATTGCGGTAAAACTCTTTAAGGGGGAAGTGACCAGCGATGGTTATCCCGCCGACGAGTTAGATTGCTGCCTAACAACGGGAGATCATCCGAGCCTTATCAAGGTGGTCGCGCACATCAGCCAAAAAGATCAATTGGGCTTAGTGATGGAGCTTATCCCGCCAGGGTTTAGCAATTTAGGCTTACCGCCAAGCTTAGCAAGTTGCACCCGCGATACTTTCCATGCCGATACCCAGTTCAGCCTTGATGAGGTGGCAATGATGGCATTCCAACTCGCCGATGCGATGGCGCACATGCACGCTAAGCAAGTGAGCCATGGCGATGTCTACGCCCATAACATTATGGTTAATCAACAGATAAACCTGTTGTTTGGTGATTTTGGTGCGGCATCCAATTTACGCAATCTGTCTACAGTAGAGCGCTTGGCAATGGAAGCGATTGAAGTGCGCGCGCTGGGCTGCTTGATTGAAGATTTGTTGGCCTATGTGGATGCATCAGCCTATGTGAGTGCCTCGATTGGCCCTGAACACTATAGAAAGTTGAGTGCGATTAAGGATGAGTGCATGCAGTTAGATGTGACTCAGCGCCCCTGTTTTGCAGAGGTGAAAAAGGCCATCGAAGCCCTGTTAAAAGGCAAATAGTGGCTTGCTAACAGGCTGATTTTACATCTGTTTCTAGTTTGTTGTGGTTTGTGTGATTTTGTGTGATTTAAGTTTTGTCGATTAGGTTTTTCGTTAACTCATTGTTTTGTTTGAATGTGTAACAGTATTTTTACTGGCACTGACAGGGATTATGTCTATAGGCTGTATACCCAAATAACCTCAAATTGCTGAATAAGCACTTTGGAGGACTGGGTATTAGTCTTGGGTTCAATCCGGTTTGCTGTTGTCGGATAGGATGTCCGTTGAATAGTAAGAACAATAGGTTTGCATACTATGTTTACACGAACGCTGTTTACACAAACGATGTTTATACAAAGAGTGACTGAACGAGCACGCAGTGCATGCGATATTTCATTAAAAAGCCCCCATCATCTCCCAAAGGCGCCCTTAATCGCGCCTTTGACGTTTCTACTGGCGAGTCTTTTCACCTTAACCCCTATAGCTGTATCAGCGGCGGATAAGATCGACGTTATCCCTGTGACGGTTGAGGCCATTCAAGAAACTGCCTTTGCCGATGTGGTCAACGAAGTCGGTAAAATTAACGCCATCGACTCGGCGATCCTCAACTTTAATGCCAGTGAAAAAATCAGTGCTATCCATTTTAGTAACGGCGACAAAGTGACGAAGGGTCAAGTGATTGCCGAGCAAGATAACACTAAGGCCAAGGCAGATTTAGACAAGGCCAAAAGCACCTTAGCACTGGCAAAAACAAAGCTTGAACGGATTGAAGACCTGTTAATCAAAGAGCCATTTGCACTCTCCAAGCAAGATGTGGATGAACTGCGGGAAAATGTGAATCTGGCTGATGCCGATTTTCGTCAGAAACAAGCAACCATGAACGACTACTTGATCAAAGCCCCCTTCGACGGTCAGCTAACAAGCTTTAGCCAGTCCATTGGTAGCCAAATTGGCGCAGGTACCGCCTTAGTCACCCTCTATAGTTTAAATCCGGTCGAAGTCCATTATGCCATTAGCCAGAAGGATTTAGGTAAGGCACAAAAAGGCCAGAAGGTGAATGTCACCGTTGAAGCCTATGGTAATAAGGTGTTCAATGGGTTAGTTAACTATGTGGCCCCTGCGGTGGATGAAAGTTCAGGACGAGTTGAGGTACACGCCGCCCTCGATAACCCTGAGTTCAAACTGGCGCCCGGTATGTTCGCCAATATTAAGCAATTCTACAGCAATGATATTAAACACTTATTAGTGCCGCAAAATTCAATTATCGCCAATAATGACGAACGCTTTGTCTGGTTAGTGCGCGGCGATAGCGCCGTAAAACAAGTGGTTAAACTCGCGCAAAACACTAATGATGGCTATGCGGTTGTAACCGAGGGTTTAGCCGAAGGCGATCTCGTGGTTAAAACGGGTATGCAAAACCTCAAGGCCGATAGCAAGATCAAAGTCATTCAGGACAAAAGCGCGGCAGATAAAGCCACTGTCTCCAGTGCTAACTCTGGTGCGGCCGTAGCGCTAAGCGCTGAGCCCAGCACTGAGGGGGCCGAATAATGCGTTTACCCGAAGTCTGTATTCGCCATCCTATCTTCGCCTCCGTGCTCAGCATCATGGCAGTGTTACTGGGCTTGATTGCCTTTCAAAAACTCGATATCCGATATTTTCCTGAGCACACCACCCACTCGGCATCTGTGAATGCATCGATTGCAGGGGCGAGCGCCGATTTTATGTCGAGCAATGTGGCCGATAAGTTAATTGCGGCGGCTTCGGGCATAGACAAGGTCGATACTATGTCGACCGACTGTAGCGAAGGTCGCTGCTCGTTAACCATTAAATTCAATGACGATACCAGCGATATCGAATACACCAACTTAATGAATAAGTTGCGTAGCAGCGTCGAAGGGATTAACGATTTCCCCCAGAGCATGATAGATAAACCGACCGTCACCGACGATACCTCGGCTACCGATGCTGCCAGTAATATCATTACCTTTGTGAACGCGGGTGGCATGGAAAAGCAGGCCATGTACGACTACATTAGCCAGCAGCTAGTGCCGCAGCTCAAACAAGTGCAAGGTGTTGGCGCCGTGTGGGGCCCCTATGGCGGCTCACAAAAGGCGGTTAGAGTCTGGCTCAACCCCGAGCAGATGAAGGCGCTCAACATTAAAGCCGCCGATGTGGTGGGCACCTTAGGTTCTTACAATGCCAGCTTCACCTCGGGGGCGATTAAAGGTAAGTCGCGGGATTTCTCGATCAACCCTTTGAATCAAGTTGAAACGCTCGAAGATGTGAAGGACTTAGTGATCAAGGTCAGCGAGGGCAAGATCATCCGTGTGGCCGATGTCGCCGATGTGGTGATGGGCGAAGAAAGCCTGTCGCCGAGTCTGTTGTCCATTGGCGGACACAGTGCCATGTCGCTGCAAATTTTACCTTTGAGTAATGCTAACCCTGTGACAGTGGCCTCGAACATTAAGGCCGAAATTGCGCGCATGCAGCAGCATTTGCCCCAAGGGTTAGAAATGACCTTGGCCTACAATCAGGCCGATTTTATCGAGGCTTCCATCGACGAAGGTTTTTCCGCGCTGATTGAGGCGGTGATCTTAGTCTCCTTAATTGTGGTGTTATTTTTAGGTAGCCTGCGGGCGGCGTCGATCCCGATCATTACCATTCCTGTGTGTGTGATCGGTGTGTTTGCGGTGATGTCGGCGCTGGGTTTTAGCATCAATGTGTTGACTATTCTGGCGATTATTTTGGCCATAGGTCTGGTGGTGGACGACGCTATTGTGGTGGTGGAGAACTGCTATCGCCATATCGAAAACGGTGAAACCCCTTTTAACGCGGCGATTAAAGGCTGTCAGGAAATCATTTTCCCTATCATTGCCATGACCTTAACGCTCGCCGCCGTGTATCTGCCGATAGGACTCATGTCGGGGTTAACCGCCGATCTGTTTCGGCAATTCTCCTTCACCTTGGCCGCTGCCGTGATGATCTCTGGGGTGGTAGCGTTGACTTTGTCGCCTATGATGAGCGCCTATCTTATCAATACCACTGAGCAGCAGCCTAAATGGTTTAGCCGAGTCGAGCATGCGCTGCTGCAGTTAAATGATTTGTATATCAAAGAGCTGGATAAGTGGTTCGGTCGTAAGCGTTTAATGCTCGGCGCGGCAGTGGTGCTTGTCGGTCTTGCGGGCATAGCCTACTGGCAGCTGCCGAAAATACTTTTACCCGCGGAAGATTCTGGTTTTATTGATGTGGCGTCCAATGGCCCAACGGGTGTGGGTCGCCAGTATCATCTGAACCATAATGCTGAGCTTAATGGCGTGATGGACGAGCATTCTGCCGTTGGAGCGAACTTGTCTTACATCGAGGGCGAGCCAGTAAACCATGTGTTGCTCAAACCTTGGGGTGAGCGCAGCGAGGGGATAGAGGAGGTGATCAGCGACTTGATGACTAAATCGAAGGAGAGCGTTTCTGCTTACAACATGTCCTTTAGCATTCGCTCGGCGGATAATCTCAGTATTGCCAATAATCTGCGCTTAGAGTTAACGACCCTAGATCGCAATAAGGATGAGCTGAACAACACCGCCGCCAAAGTGCAAAAGTTACTCGAGGATTATCCAGGGCTGAACAACGTCGGTAACTCGGTACTGAGGGATCAACTGCGCTACGATTTATCTATCGATCGCAATGCGATTATCCTCTCTGGGGTGAGTTATGGCGATGTGACGAATGCGCTTTCTACCTTCCTTGGCTCAGTCAAGGCGGCGGACTTACATGCCACCGATGGCTTTACCTATCCCATTCAAGTGCAAGTAAACTTAGATAAGCTCAGTGATTTCAAAGTATTGAATAAGCTGTACGTCACCTCAGAATCGGGGCAAGCATTGCCGTTATCGCAGTTTGTGTCGATTAAGCAGACTACGGCAGAGTCGAACATTAAGACATTTATGGGCCTTGATAGCGCCGAGCTGACGGCAGATATTATGCCCGGTTATTCCACCAATGAAATTAAAGCCTATTTAGACGAGCAACTGCCAACGCTGCTCAATGACGCCCAAGGCTTTAAATACAATGGGGTAGTGAAAGATTTAATGGATTCGCAGGCGGGGACTCAGTCGTTATTTTTGCTGGCACTGGTGTTTATCTATTTGATTTTGGCCGCGCAGTTTGAAAGCTTCGTCGATCCCTTAATTATCTTACTGACTGTGCCCCTGTGTATTGTTGGCGCGCTGCTGACCTTAGCTTTGTTTGGCCAGAGCGTGAATATCTACTCGCAGATAGGGTTATTAACCTTAGTGGGACTCGTGACTAAACACGGCATCTTACTGGTGGAGTTTGCCAATAAGCAACAGGACCAAGGCTTGAGTGCTATTGAGGCGGCGCTCAGCAGTGCTAAATCGCGCTTAAGGCCGATTTTAATGACCTCTTTAACCATGATTTTAAGTGCCATTCCCTTAGCGCTGGCTTCTGGGCCTGGTTCATTAGGGTTAGCCAACATAGGCTTAGTCTTAGTCGGAGGCTTAATGACGGGGACCTTCTTCTCGTTATTTGTGGTGCCTGTGGCCTATGTCGCTATGGCCGAACTCAAAGCTAAGGATGTGCTTGCTGGGCTGCGCAGTGCTAAAGCTTAGTCGCAGGTTGGTTGGGGTTGATCGAGCCTAGATCCACTCCATGGGTTCAACTTGCCTATAAATACGTTATGATTTAAGCCAATAGCTAAGCGCGTTGGCTTAATTTTTTTGTCGAGTGATCATTGCAGTATTTGAGAGAGTGTTGAGTGCGAGTGGCCTCATCAGCGACGGAGAGCTGGCATTATGAGTTTGTTACAGTGTTTTCATCGGGCGCCCCTGTATCTGGCTTGCTCGGCTGGGCTGATGTTTGCCTCTCCGGTCATGGCCTCTTTTTGGCAGTCCTTGTTGCGCAGTGAGTTACCGGTCGATCAAGTGACGGCGCCGGCGGACAGCCAGCGTTTCGAGTTTGTCGGTGTGTTGCCCGCCAATACGCAATTAGAACTGGTCGGTTATTACGCCTCTTCGATTTGTACCCGCAAGGAAATCCGTTTTCCCAGTGGCGATCTTGCCAATCCCTATCGCGCCACACTCGAAGAAACCTCAGTGCTGCGGCAAGTGATTAGCAGTGGTAGCAAAGCGAGTGATTTTTTGCTGCCCTTAGCCTTAAATGGCGGCGGTGATTGTCAGTGGCGGCTTGAGGATTTAATGCTCGATGTGACTATACTGCCAAACTATCCACTGTGGCAGAGAGCTAAAACGCTGCAACGGGATTACCTCGCCAAGTTGCAGCGCACTTCGGTAGATGCATCTAAGGCTGCCAGCCAAACTAGGTTGCCGACTCAAGTGTCACCCCACGATGATTTTTATTTAAGTCATGAACTTAATATCGATCCCATTCGTGCGGGTAGTGAGGCGGATAACTCGCTGCTGGCGACCACGCCGTTATCGTTAGCCCCAGTCTACTATCCGGTTTTTATTCATTATCCAGAGGAAGACAAACCCTTCGAGACACGGCTGAAGAGTAGCCTGCAGCGCACTGCTAGCCTGTGGGCCAGCCCGTATACTCAGGCCGTTCGGCGTGGCGATGAGGCGGTGATGCGGGTGAACTTCAACCCACAGATTGCCGAGCATTACGAGGTCGATGTCTGGTATCAGCCCGATACGGTGGAGGTGAAGTATCCCGACGGCACTCAATATGCTTATGCTAACGGTGATGTGAAACTGTATGCCTATGGTAAACCTGAATCACAAATCAAGACCTTAGCTCAAAGTGCCAAGGCCGAAGATAAGCGCTTATTGGCGCGTATCTATGAGCTTGGGCACGCCTTGCCTAAGGATGAGGCTAAGGCGCTAAAGTATTACCGTGAAGCCGCAGAGGCGGGCGATATTGAAGCCTTGCACTGGATGCGTGCTCAAGCCGGTTACGCGGGGCGAAATGATGAAAAAACCTATTGGCTGGAGCGCGCCGCAAGCTTTGGCGATAACACGGCAAAGCTTGAGCTAATCCGTTTACCTTTATCGGTTATCGAGCGTGGCCTCGTTAATACGGGTGAGGATAAGGTTAGAGAAACGCAAGCGTGGCAGCAGTTAAATCAATTAGTTGACCAAGGATTGCCTGAGGCAAGCAGCCTTATGGCTTTCTATCAAGTGTTACCCTATTCACCGTATTTTAATGCTAATGCCGCGCTGGAAAATTATCGTCTGAGCGTGAAGGCTAAGCCTGAACTGGCCCATGCGGCGGCCAGCGATTACTACTATTTGGCGGATAATTTTGCTGCGGGTGAGGAGTTTTGGCAGATTGCCGCCGAGCGGGATCTCTATGCCGCAGCCGAATTTGCCAATATCTTGTTATCGGAAACCCATCGTGATGCGGTTAATGCGCGCTACTGGTTAGCAAGAGTGACGACGCTGGGTGCTAAGCAAGGTTTGCAGGCGGATATTTTAGGCAATGCATACTTCCAACTCGCAACCTTATTAGATAAAGGCGAGGGCGGCGCGGTCGATGCGAAAACAGCGTTAACGCTTTATCAGCAGAGCCTTGAAATTGCAGAGCGATTTTCAAATGACTATGAAGCAAGGGCCAAGGACAGAGTGCAAGTGCTCGAACAGCTGCGCTTATAACCTCATGTTTATATAAAAGAGTATTCGTTAGTATTTAGCCAATAAAAATCCCTGCCATGGCAGGGATTTTGCTATTTATTCAGCTGCTTGATTTAAGCCTCTAGTGTTAAGTGGCTAGAGTTAAATAAGCAGATTTAAACGTTCTGGCTTAAGCAACGACAGCCAACTAGCGTAAATCAACCTGCAGTGCGACACCTGAACTCTGGGGTTCACTCTGCACTGTGATGTAATACCACCCCACGTTTGGCGCATTGACTGTGATACTTTCTTGAGTGTTAGCAGGCGTGACAGACGCTGCATCGAAGTGTTGAGCATTGGCCCAAGTTGTCCCCGAAAACAGGCTCACATCACCACTGCCATGGGCCGAGTTGATGCTTAACTGACTCGTACCTTCTGGCACCCAAAGATAGTAATCGCTGCGGCCATCGGCGGTGCAGATGGCTTTGCCTGAACTCAGCTCACCATGACTTAAGGGCGATTGCGTCGTGCAGGCATTAGCGATTTGAGCTGGCGTCAGTGTGTTGTTCGCGCCTGTGTTGAGGGTGAGAGTGACGCCGCTAAACTCAGTGGCAGTGTCCACTGTGATATAACGCCAGCCGCGATTGGCACTAAAACTTAGCGACTCTTGATTACCCACTTGAGTGCTCTTGGCATCGGCATTATCGGCGTCGGCCCACTGACTGGCATTGAAGTAGAGATTGGCATCCCCAGCGCCGCCCTTAGTGGTGACGGTGAACTGAGTATTATCTTCCTCAACCCAGAAGTAGAAGCTGTTGCGTCCACCACTGATACACTCGTTTTTGCCCAGTGTGAGCTGGCCATAGTCTAAGGTTACTGCACCGCAATTTGCTGGTGGCTCAGGATCCACGCCGCCATCTCCCAGATCGGGATCAACATCAGCGAACAGCTCAGTGGTGCTAACTTGCATATCAACGCCGCCAAAATCTCCCGACAAGGTAATGTAATGCCAATATTCGTCAGGGTTTAACTGCACTTTAATGACTTGATAGTTACCGTTGCCGATCCCCGCGCCTTGGTTTTGCTCTGGGCTTGCCCAACCTTTAGAATTGAAATAAATGTCGGCATCACCCCAACCGCCGCCAATCTTGATCCAAAGATCTTGGGCCGAGCGATCGGTATTAGTGAAGCTGAAACTGGCGCGGCCGAGTTTAGAATCAATACATTCCATCGGCACATCGATTTTCAGGCTGGCCGATTCAGTGTAACGGTAGGCTTCGTTCGTCACTTGGCAAGGCGAGTAATCCTTACTGATAGTGCCCGCAGGTCCTGTCCAGTTACCTTCTCGGCCACTGGGCTCAGCATCGACATCACTTGGGCCTTTATCGACAATGCCATCGTCAGCCGTGCTCAAGCCGCTGGCGAGCCAACCTTGCCACTCGTTGTCGTAACGTGTGCCGATACCATCCATAAAGGTTTGATATTCCGCGTATTGATCGTTACGTAGGTAGGCGAGAATCTGTCTTACATCGTCCCTGTGATGCTCAAACATAAAGCGCACCGCCAGATAACCCCAACGGTAGATACGGTCTTGGCCCGATTCATAGTTGTTTTTGAATATGGTCGACAACATAAACTCACCGGTTTCGCCCATGGCAATGGCCGCGGTATTGGCGTCACGGTAAGAAATATATTCCGCTAGGCCTTCAATCCACCAAATAGTATTGGCCGAAGTGCCGCGACTAAAGTCACCAAATAGGTTATAGCGCCCGTCGAGGTAGTGCACATATTCGTGTTGCAGGTTCCAGACATGGAAATCCGGCGTGCGCCATTCGGCTTCATAGGCGATAAAACGCGCCTGATTTTTGAGTCCGGCGGGCGAGCCTTCAAGGTACATGCCGCCGTTGTCGGTATTGATGCCAAAGATACTGTTGGCTAAGGATTTATACTCAGACGAACTGCCAAAGATCACTAACTCTAAGTCATCGTTGTTATCTTGCCCTACGGGTTGCATGCCTGTTTCGAGCTTACTGTGGAAATAGCTCTCTTGACTGGTCAGCACATCACAGGCCCATTTGGCTTGATCTTGATAGAGATCTTGGGCGCGGATCTTGAGACTGTCGGAGCATTTCCAATTAAAAGGTAAGGCATCGGCTTCTAACTGCGCCTTAAAACCACAGATATTGTAATCGTTACAATGGCTGCGATCGTAATAGTCGGCCATTTCTGCCGCCGCGTACCAAAGCACTTTACTCGGTTCGGTTTTGCTGGTGCTGCTGAGGATATTTTTAACCAGCTGAGTCACTCGCGGGCGCATGGCATCAATGTAATACAGTCTAGATAACTCTTTGACTGAGTTAACTAACAGATACTCTGCATTGGTACCTAACAAGTCGCGATGTTCGAGTTGGAAGTTATTCAGCGCATCTAAAATACCTTGGTCACGAGCGAACAGCGCCTGCATGTCCTCATTCCACTGGGCGCGGAATAAGGTGGTAAACACTGAGTTGGCTGCGGCGTTCATGGCGAAACTGGCTTGCCAGTTAGCGTCGTAGTCCGTTAGCACTTTAATGGTGACATGATTAAAATCGGCGCCGAGCTCGGCTGAGTCAATCAGGATTAAGGCTTCTTTCAACACGCCAGCATTGTCATCGGAGACAGTCCAAATCGCAGCGTTGGCAAATAAAGCGTTGAGGGCTGATTTTAAGCTGGCCTTAGCGGCGCTGCTATAAGCGGGTACATCATTTGGGCTGTAAAACTGCACATAGAGAGCGGCGCGGACAAAGTAAATATGTGACTCAAGATGCTGAACATCGACCCCAGTGTAGTCCTTGGCTTTAGCGGCAATGGCGTTGGCGACACTGATCACATTGGCCTCGCTAAATAGCGCGGTGGCGCTACTGCCTTTGAGGCTATAGAGCTTACCGACGCATTCGGGTGTCGATTGGCTCAATTGATCCACTAGGGCTTGGCCCGATTTACCGACAAAGTCACTGCAGTCATTGCTCTGCAGTGCGGCGCTGCGACTCTGTAACTTAAGTGGCGGTTGCTCAGATACTTCTCGCTTCTTGCGTGAATGCATCTTAGGCGGTTCTGTCATTGTCTGTTCTGTCATAGTTGGCTCATTTGGGGATGCCATCAATGGCGTCTCCCGCAGTAGCGGTCTATGGGATTCTATTTGGCTAATGGGCGCCGAGGGTGGTCGTGGTGCCGGTTGCGCTTGTGGATTACTGGGTGTGTTGCTGCCTAATGGGTGACTCGTATGAGTGTCATGGGCGAGAACGGGAGTCGCAAAAGCTAAGCTAATAGCTGCGAAGAGCAGTGTGTTTTTCATTGTGTATCCGTAGTTATCTAGTCTGCAAAGCAGATCTTCCTTGGGCGTTATTTGATGCGTGGAACCTAAGCTTGCATCAAACCTCATTGGATTATTTGCGTGATAACAATAGCGCGACAAACATCGCAGCTGGCAAATAATGCGTTCAAATGATGGCTGTAAGTTTTTAATATATCTAGTATTTACCTCAATATTTACTCGATACATCTTTTTTGTTCAGCTTAGGTTCAGCTTTTGCTAAATGGGTTTGCACCGGAAGCTGAGTCTGTGGGACTCCACACCTTATGAAATGCCTGATTGAATAAGAGTGGCTATTTGGCTTGAATTTGCGCTAGCTTAGCCGCATTAAGGTTATATGCACTTTCCGCTGTAAGCACTCGAACCGCCAAGCAATCTGCGATGAGGTCGATGCCATTCCAAAGGAGCTTTTATGTCAGCTTTACCAAGCGAATACACCCATATCTATGTTGAGCAACCCGGTGCCCCCGAGGTGATGCAATTATCGCGCTCGCCTCTGCCTGTCCCCGCCGCTGGTCAAGTGTTGATCCGCGTACATGCAGCTGGAGTGAATGGCCCCGATGTCAAACAAAGGGTGGGCGCTTATCCACCACCACCGGGTGCATCACCGATTATTGGGCTTGAAGTCGCGGGGGATATTTGCGCCCTAGGTGAAGGCGTGAGCCAATGGCAAATCGGCGACAAGGTTTGCGCCTTAGTGCCGGGCGGGGGTTATGGCGAGTATGCGCTCACCTATGCCGCCCACTGTTTGCCTATCCCAACGGGCTTTAGTTATGTGCAGGCCGCTGCGCTGCCAGAAACCTTCTTCACCGTATGGGGCAACCTGTTTATGCGTGCGGGACTGAAAGCGGGCGAGACGGTACTGATCCATGGCGGCTCGGGCGGTATTGGTAGTACGGCCATTCAACTCGCCAGCGCTTTAGGTTCAACAGTGATAGCGACGACGGGGCAAGATGAGAAGCGCGATTATTGCTTGAGCCTTGGCGCCGCTGAAGTCATCAACTATCGCACCCACAACTTTGTTGAACCTGTCATGGCGCTCACCCAAGATAAGGGCGTGAACGTGGTCTTTGATATCGCGGGTGGCGATTTTATTAACCTCGATTTACAAGCCTTAGCGATGGACGGCCGTATGGTGTCGGTGGCGATGCAGCGTGGCCCTAAGGCCGAAGTCGAGATTTTCCGCCTGATGGCAAAACGTATTATGTGGACAGGGTCGACCCTAAGACCACAAAGCGTGGAGGCTAAAGCCGCCATTGCCGCCGAATTATTTGAGAAAGTCTGGTCACTGTTAAATGCCCATAAAATTGTGCCGAATATTTTTGCGACCTTTACATTAGACGAAGCCGCGAAAGCCCATGCGCTGATGGAGTCGGGTGAGCACAGGGGCAAGGTGGTACTGACTGTTATTTAGATTAGGCACGTTGGCTTGGCAGCGAGCTGGTTTAGGTCGCTGCCATTCGATGCCAGTCTGCGATCTTTCAGGCAAAAGTGTGGCTGAGTAACGCAGTGGTAAATAGCCGTTTGCGCGACTGTCGTTAAATCGTCATGGTTAAACCTGATGCTTAACCTTGCAGTAACCTCGAACGGCAACTTCGAATCGCAAAGTTTAAGCCCATCGAACATAGTCGATATGATTGCTTTTTATTGGGAATAAAACTTGCCGCGTCGATTTTTTAGACTAAAGTCGTTAATGATTAAACTTTTTGGGTACTTTGGCAGAAATTAATACGTAATTAGTGAAAATTTCATGGTATGAGGCATTGATTATCGGAAATATTCTGTAAAAATACCCAGTTGAAAACGTCAGAGACTTTCCGGCGCTATTCGTGGATCAAAGCAAGCGATGCTTCGCTTATTCAGGCTAAAAAACTCATAGTGTATGTGTTGATTTAAGGGTATTAGCATATATGTATAACACAGCAAAGAAACAGGTTTGGTATGGTGAGCTGAGAACATCGAAAGGCAATGCGATTGTCGTCCATGACAACCAGCTGCCCGATGCCTCCCCAGGACGTATCTACCTATACAATACCGATCGTGATGCGATCATTGAGTATGTGGAAGATATAGTCAAAGTGAACCTATACGACTTAGATGAGGCTGCGTTAAAAGCTGCTGAGGCTAAGTTTAGTGGTGCATGGAAGGCGGCTAGAGCTCAATTCATGAGTAAGCATCAAGCTCGTATTGACCTAAACAACGTGAAGGAAACTGCGCCTGTACGTAAGGCAAAGCCTGAAGTTGAACCAGAAGTGGAATCCGATGCCGTAGGCGTGGATTTTGACGATGATTGGGGCGATGATTTTGATGATTAACACAGTGTCGGCTTAAGGGCTAACACTGTGAGTGTAAGGAATAAAATAGGGCTTATTTTATTCCTTATCGCTTTATTTCCTTCCGCGAAACCGAGTGTTAACCTCAATTCATCGCTATTTTAGCGTGCCCCCATTTACCGTTAATTTATTGCTATTTTATAGGCAATGGTTACGCATCGGCATCGAACTGATATCGGCTGATGTGGTGATAAACCTTGCCAGGTACTAACCAAACATCATCACCAAAGCGCTCGCCTTGATTCGGTGAGTCTGGCAGCATCTGCGGCTCTAAACACACGCCATGATGTTGATTTAATACCTGTTGATTGCGACCTACAGTGCCATCTAAAAAGTTAGCGCAGTAGAGCTGCACGCTCGGTTGATTGGTATAAACCGTCATAGCGCGACCACTCACTGGACTGCTTAAACAGCCAAAGCGGGCGAGTGAACCGTCGGGGTCATTCATCATATAACAGTGATCATAACCGCGCGTACTTGCGAGTTCTGCGGCATGCAGTTTGTCGCCTAAGCGTATCGGCTGACTCAAGTCGAAAATCGACCCTGCCGTCTCGGCAATCCCAGTGGGAACACTGACATCATTCATGGTGAGATAACGCTTGGCATCGATTTGCATCAAATGCTCGTGATTGGTCTCTGAACCATCGAGGTTGAAATAACTGTGCTGGGTTAAGCTCACGGGACAGGCTTTATCCACCGAGGCTAAGATCTCCACATAGAGATTATTGCCTGCGAGGCGGTAATCCAGTTGAACCGTGCAATTACCGGGGAAACCCATGTCGCCGTCTGGACTCATTAAGGTCAAGCGCACACCATCGGGCAGTTGGCCTAAGTGCCAGTTTTTACGGTTAAATCCTTCACGGCCGCCGTGTAAACAGTTAGTCGCTTGGTTGACATCAAGTTGATAATCTTGGCCTTGATAGTGCATTTTGCCGTTAGCGATACGATTTGCAAAACGGCCAGCAATGGCGCCTAAGTGAGCCGATTGCGTCAGGTAGTCTTCGGCGCTGTCGCAACCAAGGACGATATTGGCACGTTCGCCGTGTTTATCTGGGGTCCACAGAGCGCGGATAATTCCGCCTAAGCTGATGACTTCTAATGCGAGTATGCCATTGTCGATCCGAACCCGTTCGATTTCGCCGCCGCGGGGATCGGCCCAAGGATCCAAAACACTGAAACGTACCATTTAGCTTCCCTCTGTGTTGAATATGCTCACTGCTTATTGTGTTAAATGAGTATGTTAACCCTATTATTTGCCATCAACACTATAAAGTTCAGCGATGAATTCGTATGTTATCGATGGCCTTGTCACTGTATTGGTTTTCTTTGTTTTAAGCGCGTTCTGGCTAATTGTCTATGCGGCCCGCGCCAGCGCTGGCGGAACATAAATAGACAGTGGCATCGATGGCGGTTTTGTCGAAAAATTCATGTTCAACAGCGGCAACGACAGCGTCGGTCAGTTCATGATCGACTAAAGCCACCACGCAGCCGTCGGTCATGCGGATACCGCCACGCTCGCCAATCACTTGGCTGACAATCTCAACTAAAGTATCAAATTCGGGCAGTGTCACTTCAAAATCATCCCGCAGTGAAACATGGGATTCCGCCATTAAGCGGCTGAATTTTTCAATGTTATTTTGCTCTAACGCGCGTGCAGCACTTAGGGTTCTTTGGTTTTCTGTGACGACGTGTTTTGCTCTGCGATATAACACTTCATCTAAATTGGCTTTTGCGCTTTCTAATCGACGTAAATCGAGGTGACGCAGTGCATCTAAGCTAAAGTATTCAGCCGCTTGGGCGCATTCATTGCGACGTTGTTGATTGGTGGCGGCTAAACGTTGTTTCTCAATATGGGCATCTATGATGATAAGGCTTAGGTTTTCTGGGATAGGAATGGCTTCACTGTCCAGATCTAAGCAGTCAATCAGTAGTGCGTGGTCTTGCTCACCCATAGCGCTGCACATTTGATCCATGATGCCACAGGCCGATTCAACATACCTGTGCTCGCCGCGCTGTGCGAGTTGCGCTACCGCCATTGGCGATAAATGCAGTTGGCTGGTATCACTGATGGCAGTGCCGAAGGCGACAACCAGGGCGCCCGATGAGGATAACCCCGCCGCAAGTGGCACATCACCCACAATGGCTAAGTCTAAGCCCTTGGCTAATAAACCCGTTTGCGCCATAGCCGCAGTAAAACCTTTGAGGTAATTCACCCAACCATCTTGCGGGTCCATGTCGTTTTCTTGACCGAAGGTCCACTCTTTAATTTGTCCGGGGAAGGCATCGGCAACGGCACGAAACTTAGTGTCGTCACGGCGTTTTACTGCAATCACTGTATGAAAATTAATGGCCGCGGGGAGTACAAAACCGTCGTTGTAATCCGTGTATTCACCGATCAGATTGACGCGCCCAGGGGCTTGATATAAATCGTCGGCTTTAGTGCCAAAGGTTTGGACAAATAACTTTGTGGCGCGCTGCGCAGGGTTTGACATGCTGTAAAAAATTCCAAAAAAGCTGAGCTAATTTCGTTACCGTCATCGATTTATATCACGACTGAGTCGGTGATGTAACTGAGATTTTTTGCTGAAATGGCGATAGGTTGTAAGGAGAAAATCGATACAGTGATAGGAAGTCAAAATAACGTATACAGTGCGTTATCTAGTCGATTGATTTGTAAAGATTAGTCAGTAGTTAGTTGGATGCCGCACAAACTTGCAGAAGAGGTTACTGCTTGTTTGTGCGGCCTATTATGGCGTGATTTTAATTCAATGCAGCATTAGCAGGCACTTAACTATTGGACTCTGCATTAATTTTAGGATCAGGCACTTGCGCTGTTTCTTCCGCTTGCGCGGCGTTTTTCTCTGAATCTTGCAACAGCTCGTAAATCACATGATCCACAAAACCGGCACCGGCGGCTTCGTACAGGTTGTAAACACTGTGTACGCCCGATTCGCGAAGTGCCGCGGCATCGTCACTGTACTGCACAATCGCGCTGATCTTGCCTTGATAATCCAGTTTTTTGAGTTGCTCGACCGCAAACATATTTCCCGCGTGGTGCGGCATGGCCAGCAGCACTAATTCAAGATTAGGCGCTCTGTCGAGTTTCTCCCAAAAGTCGGTATCCGCGGCGTCACCTTGCACTACGTTGCGGCCCTTGGCTTTATGTAAATCGACTAAGTCTTGCTTGTGCTCAATGCCGAGAATTTCGCCGTCAAATTGTTCCCTGAGTTCATCGTAGGCGCCGCTACCAATGCGGCCCATGCCTAAGATTAAGAAGCGTGGATTGCCAATGGCGATCGGTCTGTCTTCTGGATGCAATGGGCGTTTTTCAAGCTTGATTAAACGCTGTTGGAATCGTTGATAGATGTTACCTACGGTGGCGTTAAGCGGCGCGGCGAGTAAAAAGCTAAAGCTTAATGCCACGGCGATGATCACTAGCCACTCGGGAGGCAACCAACCTTTATAGGTGGCGACGGCGGCGACAATCAAACCGAATTCACTGAAGTTACCTAGGTTGAACGAGCCCAACATAGAGGTACGTGAACGCAGCTTAAAGCGGGTAAGAATATAAACAAATAGCAGGATTTTAAGTGGCACTAACAGCACTAACAGCGCTGCGAGTACGATATCCGATACTGTAGGTAAACCGTTGAGACCAATCGTTAAGAAGAAGGCCACGAGGAAGAGTTCTTTAAAATAGAACAGGGATTTTGCCAGCTCTGAGGACTTTTTGTGGCCCGCCAACAAGATACCTATGATCAGTGCGCCGAGATCGGGTTTTAAGCCAACAGATTCAAATAACCAAGCGCCAACCACGAGTGCCATGACTAGGCCGAAGAGCACTAAGAGTTCACCGTGGCCGACACGGTCGAAAGCTTTATAGATGAGTGGTTTAGCCAGTGGCAGTAAGAGTAATGCAAAGGCCCATACCGAAGGTACATCGCCTTTAGAAATGGTTAAAAACAGTACGGCGAAGATATCCTGCATAATCAAGATACCAATAGCGACCCGGCCGTAGAGGGATTGCACGTCGCCTTTATCTTCTAACACTTTGACCGCAAATACGGTGCTGGAGAAGCTTAATGCGAAGGCAATTAACGTCAGTTGCTCAAGGTTAAGACTCGTGAGTTGGCTTAAACCTAGTAAGCCGAAGAGTTTCAGAATCGGCACAAAAATCACTATCGAGAGCACTAAGTGCACACTCGAACCCGCCCATACTTCGGCCTTGAACAGGCTACGAATATCGAGTTTTAACCCTATGGCGAATAACAGTAAAGTGACGCCTAGGCTGGCGAGTTCTTGCAGCAATGGCAGGCTTTCTTTATCTATCCCGAGGACGAATAGTACAAAGCCCGCCACTAAGTAGCCGATGAGCGGTGGCAGTCCTATACGGCTGACGAGCATGCCGCAGATGAGTGTGATAATGAGGATGCCTGGTTCCATGATGCTCCAATCTAAAAAGTCTAAAATTGTAAGTGATTGTATAAGAAATCTATGACACTTGGATAAAAAAGCGGACTTTTAATGAAAAAAGTCCGCTTTTTATTGGTGTTGCGGTAAATACACTTGGCTGTTAAAACTCGAGTGAACTAAATCACTCTGGTGGTCTAAGCCTAAATCGTCACTATTTCACGAGATGATCTAAATGGGTTGCAAAATCTTTGGGACCCATAAAACCAGTTACGCGTAAATCTTCCCTTTGCTCACCTTGTTCGTTAAACATCAACAGCGTAGGCAAACCAAGCACATTGTATTTTTCGAGTAAGGCCACATCGACCTTGTCACTCTTAGTCACATCCGCTTGTAGCAATACGATTTTATTCATGCGGGCTAACACGTTGGCATCTTTAAAGGTGATGGCTTCGAACTCTTTACAGGCAACACACCAATCGGCGTACAGATCGAGCATCACAGGCTTGCCTTGGGCGGTAGCGGCTGCAATTTCTTGCTCAAGATCTTCAATCGATTTAATGCGTTTAAAGCCATGGGCTTCTTGGGTCGTCGCCGCAGTGCCTACGGAATTGTTATTAAAACCAAAGTGTCCCATCACAGCTTGGAATCCGTAGGAGAAGCTCGCCAGTAGCGCTAGCGTTAATAGCACTGAACGTACAGTTTGTTTCCAGTTAAATTCACTGAGTTTGTTCTGATGCATCAAGTAGCCGGTGAAGCTTACGCCCCACAGTGACCAAAGCACATCGGATACTACGCCTGTCCAAATACGGCCAAGCATCACGATAGATACAGCGATCAGCAGGAATCCGAAGATAGTCTTGATGATGTCCATCCAAGCGCCGGCTCTCGGTAATAATTTACCGCCTGAGGTGCCGATAATCAGTAGAGGTAATCCCATACCCATGCTGAGTACATACAGGGCTAAGAAACCTTGGAGTAGGTCGCCGGTTTGGGCCACATAAACGAGCGCACCCGACAGCGGCGCGGTAGTACAAGGTGATGCGACAAGGCCAGAAATCACGCCCATCAAGAACACGCCAACTAAGTTGCCACCTTTTTGATTATTCGAGACTGAGTTCATCTTCTCCTGCCAGCTCGATGGCAGTTTCAAATCGTATAGGCCAAACATAGATAAGCTGAGCACAAAGAACAAAATCGCGAGTACGACTAATACGGCAGGATGTTGTAATGCCGCTTGGTATTTTAGTCCCGCCGATGCAACCACTAACCCTAAGATAGAGTAAGTGATTGCCATGCCTTGGACGTAAGCCATGGACAAGGTAAAGGCTTTTGCGGTTGAGAGTTTTTGCCCTTGGCCGACAATAATACCCGACAAAATCGGATACATAGGGAATACGCAGGGCGTTAATGCCAGACCGACACCCAGACCAAAGAAAATCACTAAAGTCCAAATTAAGCTGTCGTTCGACAGCATTTGGCTCAGGGTATCTTGCTGAGTAATGGGTTGCGTATTGGCTTTATCGGCAGTGCTTGGCTCTGTGCTGGTTTGCTCAGTCGTCGTGGTTGATTCGGCGCCTGCAATTAAGCCATCGTTGGCTGCTATCGCCTTTAAAACGACTTCATGCTTGGTCGGTGGATAACACAATTTACCTTCGGCACAACCCATAAAGGTCACTGTGAGCGTAGCATTTTCATCGGCTTGTTTTAAACCAACGGGAATATCGACATAGGTATAATAGACTTCTTGCTTACCAAAATACTCATCTTCATGGGGCTTTCCTTTTGGTAGAGCGACCGTGCCTAACTCGGCACCATTGACGCTAAATTTAAGCTTGTCGCGGTACATATAGTAACCGTCGGCAATCACCCAATTGAGTTTGACCTGATTACCTTCTTGCTTGGAATCGAAGACAAATGCTTGATCGACAGGCATCAATTCAGGCTCACCCTTCATGAAGTCGAATTTGGTACCGAACACCCCTTCACTATGAGCTAAGGGCGCAAGAAGCAATAAAGAAGTGAAAATAAGGCTGAGTAGTTTTTTCATGGCTGAGTGTTGTCTTTTATCCAATCTAAGTAGGCTGGTAGCCCGTGGGTCACAGGCACGGCAATAATTTCGGGTACTTGATAAGGGTGAAGCCTAAGCACAAGTTGTTCTAACTCTGTATATCGACTTTGTAAACATTTAATCTGTAAGCTAAATTCTTGCTCTTCACAGATTTTTCCTTCCCAAGCATAAATTGAACGTATCGGGGCGGAAATCTGAACACAAGCGGCAATACGCGACTCAATTAAAGCTCGGGCCAAAGTATTGGCTTGTACTTCATCGGGGCAGGTAGTGCTAACCACTAAATACTGATGCTGCATAGTGTTAGGTATCGTCTCTTAAGAATCTTAAAGTTCGCTTAAGCCAACTCCGTTAGGCTACTTTACGTGTTTTAATGGTCTCATACATTAGCGGGTTAACAAAAGGGTGAGCTAAATATCAGTGTTTTGCTCCCTTACTTAGTCCTAATGGTTATCCTGACTTGAATTAAGACCGGATAACCCCCATTTAGTTTACAGAGATAGTCAGATAAACCTGAGGTCGGTATGTTTTTCATTATTTTTTTACTCTTTGTGCTGATCCCAGTAATAGAGCTGTCGGTGCTGATCCGTGTGGGTGAAGTGCTTGGCACTTGGACTACCATAGGTTTAGTGCTCTTTACCGCCGTGCTCGGGGTCTCTCTGGTTCGCAGCCAAGGCTTAAACACCTTAATGCAAGTACAACAAAAACTCGCCCGTGGTGAAGCACCGGGGCAAGAAATTGTCGAGGGCATGATGTTAGCTATGGCGGGCATCTTGCTCGTGATCCCCGGTTTTGTAACCGATGCCATTGGCCTATTATTCTTGACGCCATTAACCCGTCGCCCCATTGCAGCCTTGTTGTTCAAACGTATGCAGTTACGGGTTGTTGCCGGTTTACAGGGCACAATGCACGGTGGCTTTCAAGCGGGCCAAGGTCCCTTTGGGCCTAAGCCACAGGACCCATTTGGCCAAGCGCCATTTGATGATAGTGTGAAAAAGGACGGTAATGTGTTTGAGGGAGACTTTGAACATAAAGTCGATCCAAGTGATATCAAACCCGCTAGCCATCAACTCTCAGATAAAGCGCAGGACAAAGACCCTAAGTCTTAGTATGAGTCTCGTATTATCTTAGTCGCTTGTTGCGTTAGTTTGTTATTGGATTAACTCATTTGATTATCGTGTTTATTCGCTTGAGTTTGCTCCCTAATATCCCTTAGATACCAGTGGCCCACTGAATCAATCTGACCTGTGCCGCTGGTTCACCTCCCCCGTAATAGCCATTTCACTCTTAAAAAAACTCCAATACTAATAACCCGCCCACTCAGGTATAAGAGTTAACATGATATTAGAGAAAGCTTTTTGATCGCATCCACGCGATAAAGTAAAGTGTTATTAAATCATGACTCTGTACCCAAGAGAAAAAGCAATATCAGTGCTGTTGTCCATGTTGAGTAGGTTTTCGACGATAGTAAATTCAATTGCACTGTTATTCAGATAATACCTATAGCCTAGAAATACTTCGTGAGAAGGTTTTGAAAAGTCATTATCTGTTTTGAGTAAACCTTCATAGTGATGTAATTCAATCAGCCAACCATGGCGTCCCATTAAATACTCATAACCTAAAGATAACATTACAGCATGGTCTTTATAGTCTATTCCAGATAGACTTTCATCATTTCGTCTAAAGCTTATACCTGTAGTGGAATAAAAATGATGCATTCCAGATGTATAGCTATAATTCAGCTGTAATGCTTGTTCAAAACGGTTATCTACAAATGGGCCAGAATTAACATGGTTGTAATATAAGCTGCCACCTATTGATAGACCATAATTATCCTCACTAAGCAATTGATATTCTAAATAGAAATTTAGGGCATTCGTTAGCGTATCGCCAGAAAGATCAGGTTGATTGATACCATTCTTTGAAAATATTTGGTTTTTGTCTTTGATTGTATTGTCGCGGCCATTTTGACCCACACCAAATGCATCATGAAACCAGATAGTGACCGAGTCAAGATGGTTATCCCCACTAAAACTCCACTTATAATTAGTATCAAACATCCATTTTTCAGTGAGTTGCCACTTTATTCCGCCATTAAGAGAATTATGATAATAGTCAGCATAGTAATCGTCAGTTTCAGCCCATACACTTGCTACTGTTGCAGATCCGTATATTTCTTTTTTCCCTTCAGGCAGTGCAAATCCTGAACGAAGTAGAGGCGTTAAGCTACCCGCATGTGTAGGTGATTGGGCATGCACACGAAGTGGCCCATAATGACTATAATTGATATTTTCTGCGAAAGTACTCGGTAAAAATATTACCGTATAAATTAGAGGTGCTCTAATAGTCACAAATAAAATTTTCTTTGCATATTTCATCGAAAACTCTTTTTTAGCTAATCTCTATTAAAAGCAATGTTTTGTAGTGAGGCTGATGTTATGTATAAATGACTGAAAATTTTCTGTTTGAAGCAATAAAGTTTTTGATTAGACAGATTTCTAATTAATTTTAGAATTAAAAACTACAAAAAAAACATACCATAATAGTACAAGTGCGAGCCAGAATGACCTACAGATAAACGGGATTGTAGTGAGTATTAGTAAAGTGCTAATAACTGCGAGTAATATTGTCTGTTTACTCATTGTCTGGACGCTATCAAAGCGTAATTTCATGATGTTTCTCAAACATAAATTACTATGCTAACAAAGCAATAACATTGTTTATGTTGTTAGTTATAGGTAGTGGTATTTCAGATGATATTGCAAATGAATAATTAGCACTAAATATACCGCTGCCATTTACTTGTGTAAATGTGTGTAACTGGTAATTGTCCCGTATTAGCGGTGAAAATATGGAACTGATAGTTCATGTTTTTAATTAATATATTTATTTATCAGTCATATTAGTTATCGTAATTAAAGATCAATCTCAGTTTGCCAAACTTGTCCATCTAATGGATGTGCTTGTTTAAATGGTCCCTCAAACCGCAATAGATCAAAAATGAAATGGCCAGCCAGCCCACTTGCATAGGGACTGACTGGCCGCGCCGGGAAGCGTTTTTGGATAAAATGCGGAGCAGGTTAGTTGGGTGATTGACCTCCTGTTGCCGTCGCTTTGATATTGAATACTAGGCTGTACATCACTGGCAGTACGATGAGCGTCAGCAGAGAAGCGAAGCCTAGACCGAAAATAATTGTAATCGCCATAGAACCGAAAAACGCGTCGGGGATCAGCGGTATCATCCCGAGCATAGTGGTTATTGCGGCCATCATCACTGGGCGAACACGGCTGACACAGGAGTCGATTAAGGCAAAATAGGCTGGTTTACCTTCACTGAGCTCGAGGTTGATCTGATCGACCAAGACAATACCGTTTTTAATCACCATGCCCGACAAACTCAGTAATCCGAGTAGTGCCATAAAGCTGAAGGGCGCATCGAACAACAAGAGTCCCGCTGAAACCCCAATCAAGGCCAGTGGCACAGTAAACCAGATCACTAAGGGCTGACGCACTGAGTTGAACAAGAATACGGTAATCAAAAACATCGCCAGATAACCTAAGGGAATTGAGCTAAATACCGACGCTTGTGCTTCGCCTGCGGTTTCAAATTCACCGCCCCATTCCAAGCGGTAACCCGCGGGCAAGCTGATCGCTTCGACCTGGTCTTTGATTTTGCGCAGTACAGAATCGGCAGTTTCATTGCTACCAAGCTTAGGATCGGCCATTACTGCGAGCATGCGCATGCGATCGCGGCGCATCACCAGCGGATTTTCCCACTCAGTGTTGAAGCTACTGACTACTTGGGTGGCGGGCACAAAGGTATTGTGTTCGCTGCTCCAAATTTGCAGTTTCCACAGGCTGTCGGCCTGCAAACGTTCTTCGGCGGGCGCTCTGGCGACGATGGGCAGCAAGTGGCTGGTTTCTCGGTATAAACCAATTTGCTTACCGCTAAAGTTAACCAATAGAGCATTGTCGAGATCTTGCTTACTGATCCCCGTTTCCCGCGCTTGGGCATTTTCCAGTTGCGGACGGATCAACGGCACCTGATTACGCCAGTTGTGACGTATGCCATCCATGCTCGGTTCGGCGTGGAAAATCGCCTCGGCTTGAGCACCTAAAGCGCGCAGCACTTCTGGGTTATCACCGTAAAAGCGTGCCTCAATTTTGGCGGCGGGCGAAGGGCCGTTCTCCATGTTTTTTAAACGATATTGTGCCTGTGGGAAACGTTGATTTAACAAGGTTTCTAATTCTGGCATATAGGCTTTAACTGCGTCTAAATCCTGCATTTCTACAATCAACTGGGCAAAGGCGGGATAGCCTTTTTCTGGCTGATAGGGCAGTACGAAGCGCTGCGAACCTTGGCCAATAACGGTTGTTAAGTGTTTTAGCCCAACGTCTTTTTGCTCGTCCAGCGCAAGCATTAACTTCTCGATATCAGCGGTAAAACGCTCGGTCGCCTTGATGTCAGTCCCCTCTGGCATCCAGATATCCACAAAGAAAATCGGCGTGTTAGAAGCCGGAAAAAACACATTCTTGATATGGCCAAAGCCCACCACAGCGCTGAACAGCATGGCCATAACCAGCAGTATGCTCACCAGTCTAAAGCGCAGCGCTACAATTAAGCTTGTGCGATATAAGCTGAAGAACCAGCCCTTGTAGGGGTCTTGGGCTTCTTCATCGCTCGGCGTATCTTTAAATAACAGATGACAGAAAAACGGCGTGAGTGTGATGGCGGTGATCCAGCTGATAAACAGTGAAATCATCAACACTTGGAATAAAGAACGGCAGAACTCACCGGCGGCATTTTGCGATAAGCCAATGGGGGCAAAGGCAATAATGGCAATCACAGTCGCGCCCAATAGCGGCCACTGGGTTTGGGATACTATCTGTTTGGCCGCTTCCAAACGGGTCTTACCGCGACGGATACCAATTAAAATGCCTTCAGTAACGACAATGGCGTTATCGACCAACATACCAAGGGCAATAATGAGTGCGCCGAGGGAGATGAGCTGTAGCTCAATCCCGAGCACTTTCATCACGATAAAAGTACCTAGAATCGTCAGCAGTAAGATCAGGCCCATCAATAGACCTGAGCGCAATCCCATAAACAGCAGAAGCACGGCGATCACTATGGCAATAGATTCCATTAGGTTGATTAAGAAGCCGTTAACTGTCTCATCTACCGCCTGACTCTGATTATAAACCGTCGCTAAATTCATGCCGATTGGGCGTTGTGATTCAAGCTCGGCTAAACGGTCACTGACCTTTTGCCCGATTTCGACTACATTCACACCACTAGAGAAAGAAATCCCCAGCGATAACGCTGCTTCACCTTTATTGTGATAAAGCACATTAGGGGTTTCGTCATAATCCCTTTCAATATTGGCAATGTCGCCAAGGTAAATCAGCTCAGAGCTACCTGGAGGGCTGACGATTAAACGCGCGAGATCCTGCACATTGCTAAATTCGCCCGTGGGATGAATGCGGATACGGTTATCGCCAATCACTAAGCTGCCCGCGTTAGAGACGACGTTTTGATTGTTCACTAAGCCATAGATATAGCTCTGATCTAACCCCAGTGCCGACAGCTTTTGCTGGGAGATTTCAATCACGACTTGCTCGGTGACGTTGCCTGCAACAGAAACCTTTTTCACTCCAGGTACTAGCACTAGCTCACGGCGCAGATAGTCGGCGTAATTGCTCAACTCGCGGTTGCTGTAATCAGGTCCCGAAAGGTTAAATAAAATGCCATACACATCGCCAAAGTCGTCCATCACCTGTGGCGTTGCTGTGCCCGGCGGCAAGTTTCCCGCTGCATCATTAACTTTACGACGCACTTCATCCCACACCTGCGGCAGGCTGGTTTTATCGTAGCTTTCTTTAATCTCGATTTGGATTTGTGATAAACCCGCACTATTAATTGAAGTCACATGCTTAATGGCGTCGAGTTGCTGCAGGGCATCTTCGAGCGGTAATGTCACTTCTTCTTCAACTTGCTCAGGCGAGGCACCGGGATAAGCCGTGATCACTAAAGCTTCTTTAATGGTAAATTCGGGGAATTCTAATTGCCCCAAACCGGTAAAACTGACGCCACCACCCACGAGTAGCAGCAACACAAACATCCAACTGATGACTTTGTGGCGTATCGAATACTCTGCAATGTTCATCAATTACACCCCACGCTGCCAGCGTAGTGGTTTGACTTTCATGCCATCGGATAATTGAGACACTCCAGCGCTGACGATGAGATCGCCCTTGTTGACGCCCGTTAAAATCTCAACACCTTGATTACTCACGCGTCCTAGCGTCACCATCGTCGGTTTTACTTCACCCGATTGCGCTTGATAAATCCACACTTGCACTTGGCCATCTTGGTCGCGCTTATCGATAGCGGTCACTGGCACTACCGTTGACGCGAGGGCACTAGGATCTTTGACTAAGGCTAAGGTCAACTCGGCACTCATTCCTGGAAGTAACTGAATATCTTGAGGTTGAGGTAACGAAAATACCACTTCATAGGCTTGGGTGCCCGGCGTGACTTGAGTCGAGTATTCTTTAAATTTGGCATCGAAACTTTGCTCAGGGAAGGCACTAAAACGCACCTTAGCTGTAAAATGAGCTTGATCGGTATATTGCTTCAAACCCGCCGCCATCGACTCGGGAACTTGAATGCTAATATCGAGCAAGTTATTGTTCTGTAATGTTAATACCCCTTGGTTTGCTTGCACTATTTGGTGGTTATCCACCAAACGTTTGGCGACCGTACCGCTAAAAGGTGCCGTTAAACGGGTGTAACTCAGTTGATCGCGTGCAGCGGCTAAGGCGGCGGTGGCCGATTTGAGTTGCGCTTGAGTGCTATCAAACTCAGATTGTGAAATCAGCTTGCGATTGAGTAGCTCGACTTTACGTTTAAAGTCAGCGGCTAACAGTTCATGCTCCGCCTCACGGGTCATTAAATTATTGTGGGCGTCCCTGTCATCAAGTTTTGCGAGCAAGCTACCTTGAGTGACTCTTTGCCCTTCAACTAATGCCAATTCTGTTAATTGTCCTGAAATGCGGAACGACAATTCTGCGCGACTATTTGCGGCAACGCGGGCTGGAAATGTTCTGAAATCTCCGTCTTCTACATTGAGTACTTCAAACAGTTTAACCGGACGAATTGTTGCCACTTGCACTGAACTTTCCGCAGGCGAACAACCACTGATCAGGGCTGGAAGCAGCATTGTCAGCGGCAAGAGTCGATATGATTTCATGGTGGAGATTTCCTAGTTAACAAATTGTCAGCATTTCTTGGCGCGAAGATACCAGCTAAATTAGTTGCAATAAACGGGATACTTTGGGATTATCAGTCCCACATAATGAGATTGAACTTAAGGTCAAAATGAAGACAGAGGACTTAGCGTTATTCCACCGAATTGCTGAAACCGGTAGTTTGATTGAAGCGGCGGATTTACTTAACTTACCAAAATCGACAGTGAGTCGGCGTTTGCAAGCTTTGGAAGATGAGCTGAACATTAAATTGTTCCACCGTCAGAGCCGCTCTATGACGCTCACGTCTGCGGGCAGTCATTTCTATCAGCGATCGCAAAACATTCTGGCTCAGCTCGATGAAACCCTATTCGAAATGACCAATGACGATGCTGAGATCAGCGGGCATTTGCGTATTCAAATGTTCCCCATCCACAGCATGAAAATCTTGATGCAAGCCATTTTCCGCTTTATGGATATGCACCCTAAACTCACCTTAGAAGTCATCAGCAGTTCAGAATCTGTTGATATGGTGAAGCATAATCTCGACGTGGCCTTTGTGGTCGAGCCTGCGTTGGATACCTTAGATTTAGTAGTGCGGCCGATTTTTACCACTGACTTACGTTTTTACGCGAGTCCTCAATATTTAGCGGCACATGGCACACCTAAAACACCGAAAGAGATTGAAGCGCATAATGTGTCTATGTTCCGTTTATCCAATGGCAAAATCTTTAATGAGTTATTTATCGGTTCAGAACAAGAAGTGAGAGTCAGAGGCAATTTCTGCTCAAATAGTATTGAAGTGGCGGTTGAGTTTGGATTGCAAGGACGCGGTATCGTGTATGCGCCTGCTGAAGTCGTGGATGAATATGTACAAAGTGGTGAGTTAGTGACTTTGTTACCTGAAATCCAGCCCCACCAAGGCGAGTGTTTCTTAGCTTATCCATCAAGACGTTACGTGAGTTTAGCCTGTCGACGCTTTATCGACTATATCATGCAAGAGCTAGTGCCAAATGGCGTGCCGATCAACATGAGCGAGCAAGGCCCACGCCGATCCTGCAAAGCCTCTACGGGAGCGTTTTCAGACGACGTGTTGCGCTTTCCCGTTAAAAAATCAAGCTAGTTTACCCCTCGCTAATGGCGTTTGCGGTCGTGATCTTTGTGGGCTCACAGATCCGCTGCGCCAGCCAGTAACAGGCAATTCCCATCAAAATATTGGTCACAGGTAGCGCGAGCAGCAGGCCTTTAACGTCACCTATATACGATCCCAAGGCTGCTAGCGGCAGCATGAGCAGCACTAAGCGGCACAGATTGATGACTAATGAACTCATAGGCCTGTGGTAGGCATTGAGCGAGGTCGCGACAATAATCACTATACCCAAAGGTCCGTAGGCGCAGGGCAGCACTAAGATATAAAAACTCAGCCATTCGATAACCTGCGGATCGGTACTGAATAAATGCGCGATAGGCTCGGCTAAAAAGATCAGTGGGATATAGAGTAAGGTTTGGAAAACAAAAATAAATTTTATCGATAACAGCAGGGCTTCTTTCGCCCTTTGTGGCTGTCCTGCCCCTAAGTTTTGCGCAATAAAGGGCATTAAACTCGACGATAGCGCCATCACTACTATTAATAGCACTGACTCTAACCGAGTACCGGCACCAAAGGCTGCTACGGCGCTGTGATCGATATGCGCCAACATGGCCATAATAATGGCATTGGCTAACGGATTGATTAAATTCATCAAGGCGGCGGGTTGTGCGATATGGGCTAATTTGCTCCAGTTCGCGCGCATTCTGTCTATGTCAAAGGCGGCCCATTCGAGCATTTTGCGCCTGACAATCAACAAATATCCCGACAAAGATAAGGCAATCAACCAAGCGAACAGGGTTGCAATCGCGGCGCCTTGGATTTCTAAACGTGGAAATGGCCCAATACCAAAAATCAATAACGGATCGAGGATAAGATTGATGAGCGCCGCCAGCGCCATGATCATCGCCGGCGAGCGGGTGTCGCCAGTGGAACGTAAGCCTTGATTGCCTACCATCAACAATACCAGCAGCGGTGCGCTGAGATACCAGTAAATCATATAGTCGTGGATCAGCGGCAAGCTGTCATCGTTTGCCCCGAGTAAGCGAAACAGTGGCTCGATAAAAATGCTACCCAGTGCGGCTAAACTGGCAATCAAACCAAAGGTGAGTAATAAGGCATCATGCAAAAATACTTTGGCCTTGTGGGCATTACCCGAACCGATAAGTCGGCCTAAATTAGTCGAGACACCAGCGCCAATACCAATGGCGATGCTCGAGATCACTAAGGTCACTGGAAAGGTAAAACTAATGGCGGCTAAGGCTTCGGTGCCCAATTGGCTGATAAAAAAAGTGTCAGCGAGGCTGAAACCTAGAATGGTCATAATGCCAATTAAGTTGGGGAGGCTCATGTTGAGCAGTACACGACCAATTGGCGCGGTGAGCAGCCCGTGTCTGTCTTTCATGGAAAAATAGTGCCTTGTTAGCGAGCGGAGGCGAGATTCTAGCAGGATTGTGCCGACTTGAAAAAACCGACATCAAAAAATTGAAGTTTTTTTTGTAAATGCCCTTGGATCTCGACACTATCAGCCCCATATCTCAGACAGCAAAAGAGCAGACCGACGTGTCTGTTTTTTTAATCACAAATAGGCTCGATTGTAGGGCATCAAATCATTAGGAGAGTTCATAGATGAATATTCGTCCATTACATGACCGCGTAATCGTTAAGCGTCTAGAAGTTGAATCAACATCAGCGGGTGGCATAGTACTGACCGGTAGCGCCGCTGAAAAATCAACTCGCGGTGAAATCCTTGCTGTGGGCAATGGCCGTATTTTAGAAAATGGCACAGTTAAGCCACTGGATGTCAAAGTGGGTGACGTGGTGATCTTCAACGAAGGTTACGGCGTTAAGAAAGAAAAAATCGACGGTCAAGAAGTCTTGATCCTGTCGGAAGCTGACCTGATGGCAGTAGTGGGTTAATCCTCAGCATCAATTCGACATTCCAATTAATCATTAAAAATTTAAAGGATAATCAAGATGGCAGCTAAAGAAGTTGTATTTGGTAATGACGCTCGCGTAAGAATGCTGGCTGGCGTAAACATTCTCGCAAACGCAGTAAAAGTGACCTTAGGCCCTAAAGGCCGTAACGTGGTATTAGACAAGAGCTTCGGCTCACCTCTGATCACTAAAGACGGTGTGTCTGTTGCCAAAGAAATCGAGTTAGAAGACAAATTCGAAAACATGGGCGCGCAAATGGTGAAAGAAGTTGCTTCTAAAGCCAACGACGCCGCCGGTGATGGTACTACTACTGCAACTGTACTGGCTCAAGCCATTGTTGTTGAAGGCTTAAAAGCCGTTGCAGCCGGTATGAACCCTATGGATCTGAAGCGCGGTATCGACAAAGCCGTTATCGCTGCAGTTGCTGAATTAAAAGCCTTATCACAACCTTGTGCCGACTCAAAAGCGATTGCACAAGTTGCGACTATTTCTGCAAACTCTGACGAATCTATCGGCGAAATCATCGCAACTGCGATGGAAAAAGTCGGCAAAGAAGGCGTGATCACAGTTGAAGAAGGCCAAGCGTTAGAAAACGAATTGGACGTAGTAGAAGGTATGCAGTTTGATCGTGGCTACCTATCTCCATACTTCATCAACAAGCCAGAAACCGGCAGCGTTGAGTTAGACCACCCATTCGTACTGTTAGTAGACAAGAAAATCTCTAATATTCGCGAACTGTTACCTATCCTTGAAGGTCTGGCAAAAACCGGTAAGCCATTGCTTATCGTTGCTGAAGACGTTGAAGGCGAAGCATTAGCAACTTTAGTTGTGAACAATATGCGCGGTATCGTGAAAGTGGCTGCGGTTAAAGCACCTGGCTTTGGCGATCGTCGTAAGGCAATGCTACAAGACGTAGCAATCCTGACTGGCGGTACTGTTATTGCTGAAGAAATCGGCCTAGAGCTTGAAAAAGCAACGTTGGAAGATTTAGGTACTGCTAAGCGTGTTGTGATCACTAAAGACAACACCACCATCATCGATGGTAACGGCGAGCAAACACAAATTGCTGCTCGTGTAAGCCAAATCAAACAACAAGTTGAAGAATCAACTTCTGACTACGACAAAGAAAAACTGCAAGAGCGTATGGCTAAATTAGCCGGCGGCGTAGCAGTAATCAAAGTTGGCGCAGCGACTGAAGTTGAAATGAAAGAGAAAAAAGCCCGCGTTGAAGATGCACTGCATGCAACTCGCGCTGCGGTAGAAGAAGGCGTGGTTCCTGGCGGCGGTGTTGCTCTGGTTCGCGTAGCTTCTAAGATCGCTGACGTTGAAGTATTAAACGAAGACCAAAAACACGGTGTGGTTATCGCACTGCGTGCAATGGAAGCGCCACTGCGTCAAATCGCCACTAACGCGGGTGAAGAAGCGTCAGTTGTTGCTAACACAGTGAAGAACGGTAGCGGTAACTTCGGTTACAACGCCGGCAACGACACTTACGGTGACATGTTAGAAATGGGTATCCTTGACCCAACTAAAGTGACCCGTTGTGCATTGCAATTCGCTGCGTCAATCGCAGGTCTGATGATTACGACAGAAGCTATGGTTGCTGAAATCCCACAAAACTCTGCGCCAGATATGGGCGGGATGGGTGGGATGGGCGGAATGGGCGGCATGATGTAATCTTTGCTGGTTTAAAACGTTGATTACGGCGTTGCTGCTCGCTCACATACACACAACGTATGCTACGCTCACAGCGCCTTGTTCTGAACGTTTTATTCTGCGCAAAAACATCTGCGGTCTATAGCTTAATCGCTTAAACCTAAATTCTTGTAAGAGAAAAATGAAAACCCCGACTCGGGTAACTGAGTCGGGGTTTTGTTTTTGGCGCTGACTGCGCCAGAGAGTTGATGTTATCTCGGCTAATATAGATGCTGCGAATGGACTACAGCAGCGCTATAAGGTTCAGTATTTCCTAATTGCCTGCCGCAGGCTCTCGCACTGTTACACCAGTGACACGCCGTAGATACTTCCCTGTAGGCTCTACTAAAACATCCATGTTTTAGAAGGTCACTGGTGCAACAATGCTGTATTTGGTGCAACCATTGCACGAAGAGTTATGCCTGTCCTATCTTTCAATCAGTAACTTAACAACAATAGCGCGAAGAATACCGCAGGCAATAGCTGAGGTGATTTCAATGCTCCCAGCTCTCGATGAGAGTAAAACAGTATTTGTGGCTCATTACAAAACGCAGTTGCTGGCGAGATGTGATCGTTACCTTAGTTTTGCCGCCGAGGTCAGGGAAGTGGAAGTGTAGCTCTAGCTACATCTTATCACCCAGCGGTAATTTCGCAGGGGGGAGTGAAATACTATCACCTCGATTTTGTTTGTTAATCCATAGAGAGTTGGGCATATCCCTTTTTATTGAGGAGATAAAGAGAAAAGCGTAGAAAGTGGAGGTTGTGAGGTATAATCGCCAATCAATCGAAATGTGTTTAGCGAAGCCAAATTAACAAGCCATTCAGTTAATATAGTGCCGTTACCAGAAAAGAGGAAGCCAATGAGTAAGATAGACAAGTTAACCATCCAGGGGTTTAAGTCTATCCGTTTGCTGGATAAGCTACAGCTCAAGAACTTAAACGTACTTATCGGTGCAAATGGCGTCGGTAAGAGTAACTTTGTCAGTTACTTTAAAATGTTACATGAGTTGGTAGAAGGCCGTTTGCAGGTTTGGACGAGCAAACAAGGCGGTGCTGATCGCGTACTAACCTTTGGCTTAAAAGAAACGAGCAGCTTTTCTTCCACGCTACTTTTTGGACGTAATGGTTACCATGTAGTCTTAGAGCCGACGACAAATGAAGGTTTTACATTTGTTTCGGAGAAAGTTCATTTCAAAGGCGATAGTGTTATTACATCCCCAGATCTCGGTTCTGGTCATATGGAATCACTGTTGAAAGAACATACAAAGCCTATTTCAAAGTTTTGTTACAGTTCCATATCTTCTTGGAAGGTATTTCATTTTCACGACACTAGTGATACTGCGGCAGTTAAGCGAGCAGGAGCTGCTCACGACAACGAATATCTACGCCCAGATGCAGGCAACTTAGCTGCGTACTTGTTTAAGTTGCAGCGTGAAAACCCTGATGTATACGCTCAGATCTGTAAAACAGTTCGCTTAGCTGTACCCTTCTTTGATGACTTCGTGCTCAAGCCTGTTCCGCTTGCTTCTGGTGAAGAGCAAATACGCTTATTGTGGAAACAAGCCGATAGTGACTACCCTCTTTGGCCTAGTCAGCTTTCTGACGGCTCTATCCGTTTTATTTGTTTGGTCACTGCTTTATTACAACCTAACCCACCATCGACCATCATCATCGATGAGCCCGAACTAGGCTTACACCCTTATGCGATAACGCTATTAGGGGCATTGTTACGCAGCGCGTCAAAACGGATGCAAGTGATCGTATCTACGCAATCCGTTCCACTACTTAATGAATTTGAGTTGGATGATCTGATTGTTGTAGAGCGTGAAGAAGGCGCATCGATATTTAAACGCTTAGATGCCGACAAGTTCCGTACTTGGCTTGATGACTATTCGGTTGGGGAGCTATGGGAGAAAAACATCATTGGTGGGAGACCATCAAAATGACCATAGTGCATGTAATTTGTGAAGGACAAACAGAAGAAGCCTTTGTGAAAGAATTGCTGGTGGAACCATTCGCCCTTAAAGGTATTTACTTGATGCCAGGGCTTATTGGTCGCCCAGGCCATAAAGGAGGAAACTTCAAGTTTGAGCGGCTTGTCCCTGATATCGAAAAGCGTTTGCTGGCAGACCAACAGTGCTATTGCACTACCTTCTTTGATTTCTACGGATTACCAGAGAGCTTCCCTGGGAAGAATGCCGTCGATGCTGATGCACCTGTCGCCGTTAAGGCTCAAACACTACAAAACGCATTCACAGAAAAACTGACTGAGAGAATCGGTGCGAACGCTATGCGTCGGTTTATCCCTTACGTGCAGATGTACGAGTTTGAAGCTCTGCTCTTTAGCGATCCGATAAAGATGGCTCAAGGTATGGATAGAGTAGAACTGGAAACGGTCTTTACCGAGATCGCAAACAGCTTCGACTCACCAGAACATATCAACAACAGCCCGCAAACAGCACCAAGTAAGCGCATCGAAAACCATATTTTCGGCTATGAAAAACCACTTTTAGGAACTTTGGCAGCTTTAGAAGTGGGTCTAGAAACCATGCGTGAAAAATGTCCTTTGTTTAATGCTTGGCTAACAAATATAGAAGCATTGGCTTAACCTCGGTTTAAGTTGATTTGTTTCAGGGTTTAACGAGCCATCCATTGTTAAATTTGCAGAGTGTATGCTTGTAAAAAGGCATACCGAAAGCGAGGATGCTGGTCTGGAGCCTAAAATCCTCAAACCAAAGTTCTTGTAAAAGAAAGCCCTGATACTGGAAACAGTGTCGGGGTTTTGTTTTTTGGTCTGGTGACTTGCGTAACGTTCTGGTGTACTTAGCTACACTTTTTGGAATTTAAGCACTGAAATGGCTATAAAGGTGTAACATTGTACACTTTTTGGTGGTTTATCATTTTCAACAATCCAAAAGTGTAGTTCTGTACACTTTTATATTGAATGGGGCTGGTTTTAGGGCTAAGGTGTATGAAGTTACACTTTTGGAGATGATGATGGCATCACCGCTAAATCAACAATCCCTAGGCTTGTTAATTAAAGAACGAAGGAAAAGTGCTGCTCTTACCCAAGACGTGGCGGCCATGCTGTGCGGCGTAACCAAAAAAACGCTGATCCGAGTTGAAAAAGGTGAGGATGTTTATATCTCAACCGTATTCAAAATCCTTGATGGTCTGGGGATTGATATCGTTTCGGTTCAAACCAGCGACACCGAAACTAACGGCTGGTATTAACCCATGAGTACTTCTAAAAAGCTCACGTTAGAGATGCACCTCGGTGATTTAATTATCGGGGAATTGTCCTTTGATGCGACGACCGACACCTTTGCCGTGCATTACACCGAAAAGTGGCAACAAAGCGGATTCCCACTATCCCCAACAATTCCCTTAGATGGCACAGCAAGTAGCAGTCAGATATCGATGTTTTTGGTTAACTTATTACCAGAAAACAAAGGATTAGATTATCTAATTGAATCGCTTGGCGTCTCCAAGGGAAATACCTTTGCCTTGATCCGCGCCATTGGTCTCGATACCGCAGGTGCTGTTGCTTTTGTTCCTAAAGGGACTTTGCTGCCTGAAACACAATTACGGCCAATTAAGGCTGAAGAAGTTATTCAGCGAATTGAAGATCCCACAATGTGGCCTATGGAAATTTGGGACGGCAAACCTCGACTGTCGGTAGCGGGTGTACAACCTAAATTAAACCTGTTTTATAACGGTGAAGAATTTGCATTTGCCGAAGGCGCGCTTTCATCTACCCATATTGTTAAATTCGAAAAATATCGCCATTTAGTGCTTAATGAATTTATGACGATGCGTCTAGCTAAGGCGATTGGAATGAATGTGGCTAATGTCGATATTGTTCATTTTAAAGATTACAAAGTACTCTGTGTCGAACGCTTTGACCGACGTTATATGCCAAATGAGCAAAGGGTATTAAGAAGGCATATTGTCGATAGCTGCCAAGCACTTGGTTTTAGTGTTAGCAAAAAATATGAACGTAATTTTGGTTCAGGGCGTGATGTTAAAGATATTCGTGAAGGGGTAAGTTTTAACAGGCTCTTTAGTCTTGCTGCAACATGCCGTAATCCAGTGGCTGCTAAGCAAGACATGTTGCAATGGGCGCTGTTCAATTTACTGACCGGTAATGCCGATGCACACGGTAAAAACTATTCGTTTTTTATGACGCCAAGCGGAATGGAGCCAACTCCTTGGTACGATTTGGTCAGCGTGGCTATGTATGAGGATTTTGAACAACAGCTTGCGATGGCAATCGATGACGAATTTGATCCAAACAGCATTTACGCGTATCAATTGGCCGCATTTATTGATGGCTTAGGTTTACCAAGAAATCTATTAATCAGTAACTTAACGACAATAGCGCGAAGAATACCGCAGGCAATAGCTGAGGTGGTTTCAATGCTCCCGGCCCTCGATGAGAGTGAAACAGTATTTGTGGCTCATTATAAAGCGCAGTTGCTGGCGAGATGTGATCGTTACCTTAGTTTTGCCGCCGAGGTCAGGGATGTCGAAGTGTAGTGCTAGCTACATCTTATCACCCAGCGGTAATTTCGCAGGGAAGGGGGCACTCCTGTCACCTTCGTTTTATTTGTTAATTTATAGAGTTGGGCATATCCCATAATTCTTGATTGCTTTTAAAGGCAAAATCAAAGTCGTGGGGCTTCCCCCCCTGATTTTTAATTAAGAGTCGACCAAAAGGGGAAAAGCGCCTGTTCCCCTTTTGGAAATCCCTCGGCGTCCCTAGCGAAGTTACATGCATTAATTAGTGGCTTTGTGCTTATTCGAAAATCGCTAACGCTTCCGATGGTACATCCTGTACCCCGAAAGCTACGCAGACGTCCTGTCTGCGTCACACGCCATTCTTTCAATAAAGAGTCTTCAACGCCCTCCAGCAACTTCGCAGGGGAGGGTGAACTTCTGTAGCCTTGGCGTTGGCTGTTAAACCCAAAAGAGTTATGCCTGTCCTATTTTTCAGTTTGAACAAAGTAGGACATTGACCTTGCTAAACCCGAGGTGACCATATATGTCCCATTTTTGCCGGATTTCTAACTTTATTTGCTTTAGTATGGAAACAGACCATGGCAGGATTAAGATAGGTGCGGTATATAAATTTGATTTTTTATGGCAGAGTAGCCTTTGGTGATGTTTGAATCTATATTTAAAATGTTACCAATGTCTTTTTCTAGGGCGTTAAATAATATATCTTTAATTATTAATGGTTTGTAGGCATTATATTGTGTATTCGCAATTTTAATAATGATAGTGCCCAATGAATTATGATGGAAGGATTGGTGGAGCTTATAAATTGGAAAAAGTTCCTTCAGGAAAGCAGGTGTTACGGGCTGGTGAGTATTTGATTGATAATCAAACTTATGAGCTTGGTAATGAGTCTAAGCTAGATGATGCCTTTCAGATACTTTCTTATTGGCGATATAGTTATGAGCGACCTTTAGAAAATGCGTTGGCTAAAATTCAGCCTGTAGTTAAACCGATCGATACAACAGCTATTTTTGCTAAAAGGTTAAAGCGATTTCCATCGATTGTATTAAAGCTCAAACGATTCCCGAAGATGAACTTAAAAAACATGCAGGATATTGGTGGTTGTAGGGTTATTCTTGCAAATGAGAAAAAGGTTGAGCAACTCTCTAGAGCTTTAAGGAAAATGCCTGAGTTTCGGTGGGAAGATGGATTCAAAATAAAGGATTATATAAAGTCTCCTAAACTTGATGGTTATAGAAGCTTTCATATAATTGGAAGATTTAAAGATACTGATGGTAATGACAAAAAAATTGAAGTTCAACTAAGGACAAGAATCCAACATTATTGGGCAACAGCACTTGAGATTATTGACTTATTCACAAAACAGTCACTAAAAACAAATCAGGGAGAGGAACTTTGGAAAGAGTTCTTTTCTAATGTAAGTCATCAGTTCCAAATTATTGATAATATCCATATTTTTGATAAGTTGTCTGAGAAAGATAAAAAAATTCAATATGTAACTAGGTTATTGAAAGATAGGGATTCAGCTAGTTCGGTTTTGACAGTGTGTGATACCGCAAGAGAATTAGGTGTTACTAGCAAACTTAAAGCTTTTGCTAGCTCATTAAAGGTTATAGGTGATGAGCTTGAGACAATTGGTAATGACCGGTATGTCTTACTTGAAATTGATGTAGTAAAAAGTTCTGTCGCCTATACCTTATTTTATAATTATGAGTCTGAAATTGCAGAGAAGAAATATACAGAGTTAGAGAGAAAATTTTCAGATAGAAGAACAAACATGGTTGTTGCACTTGTTTATGCAAATGCAGTTGGTGGTATTAAAGAGGCATATCCAAACTTCTTTGCTGATTCAACAAGATTTAGCGAACATCTATCTTTGATAACAGGGGCTGAGAGTCTTTTTAGGCGAAATTTTTTGAGAAAAGTTTTAGATAAGGCAAATTTGGCTGGACTCTAGTCGCCAGAATCTGGAGAGTAACAAACTACTCATTATTTAATTTACGAGAATTTAACGAGCCAACCATTGTTAAATTTCTATTGTTTTGGACTACTCATTCCGTATAGCCATAATGTACCTTTAGTATTAAAGATAGCGGGCAGGCATATCTTTTATGATGAATGAATTTAGGTAACCAGTTGCGTGAGTCGTGGAGTCTCATTATTGAGTAACCAGGCGGTTTATCTGGTAATTAACATCTAACCTGATAACTTTGGTACATTCTTTATCAGAAATTTAGCGAAGCAGGTAGTTCATATGAAAAGAGTTTTTGGGGTATGCCTTGCTTGCTGTTTATTTGGCGGCGCGATGAGCTGTCAGGCAGCGGGTAGTTTTTCTGAGTTACAGTCGGAAGAACTGACACCGGTATTTGACCAAACGATAGACTCTGCCTATGGATCTCAATCTGTCCTTTTAGAGAAAGAGCTTCCAGCCTTAACTACCGATATTCAGAGTTGGAACAAACGCTACACTGGCTTTGATATCAACGAGAATAGCTGGGGTTGCGGTCTTATTGGAAGTAACGCTAAGGTACACCGCATTGCTTATACCTTGTATTTTCAAACTGATAGAGAAGTATGGGTTCCACTGAATGGGAAAACCATCTATCAGTCATTTTGGCAGGTTGTCCATCCCAAACAGGAAGAGTATGTGTGGACATTTGACCAAAATTCGCAATAGCCGATGCGGCACTCGGCCGCGGTAAAATAAACCTGTGAAAATGATTCCCGCTGGTAGTTACCTGCCTTTCATTACTGAGCAACCATTTAATTAAGCGCGGTTAATCGAATGGCTGAGCTGATTAATATGTCTATGGGTGAGTTATGTCTGGTTCGTCAACCGCGACTTTTACGCAATTTCGGCCAGCGGCTTTAGCTTGATATAAGGCGCTATCGGCTGCAATCAGTAAGCTTTGGGCGGTCTCTTCACTGTGCCGCAATACTGCACAACCTATACTGATTGTGACGCTAAGTAACTGACCTTGATATTCAATCTTTTCTGCGCTGACGTTTAGCCGCAATCGTTCTGCTATCTGCATGCCGTCTTTTGCATCGGTATGCGGCAATACCACGACAAACTCTTCACCACCATAACGGGCGATGAAATCCGCGGGTCTATATAAACTCTGCTCCAGTTGTTTTGCTACGGCCACTAAGCAGTCGTCCCCAGCCAAATGGCCATGCTGGTCGTTAAAGGCTTTAAAGTGATCGACATCGAGCACTAACAAGCACAGTGGTTCTTTATGCTTTTTCGCATGGTCTATGTGTATTGCCAGCTGAGATTCTAGATAACGGCGGTTAAATAAGCCTGTTAAGGTGTCTTTGACACTCTGCTGGTACAGCGACTCATTCGCCCTTTGGGTTGCGACATACAGTCTGTTAACTTCCCATAGTAAGGCGCAGAGTAAGACCATAGAGGAGACCGAACTGCTAATCCTTGCGGCGTACCAACCTAGACTAAAGCGGGCGCCAGCGAATAAGGTTAACGTGACATCAATCAGGCTGGCCAGCAGCGCCACACTCAGCCATGTATAGAGCACATTGTTACTGCGGGCGCGCCGTAACATGCAGAGTAAAGCCAGTGCGTTTAGTCCCCATACGAGTAAGGCATAAGGGCTGTGTAATAACTGTTTATAGCTATTTTTAGCGATCAGGATTGGTAACCAGTGGCTACCCCATGTTGCAAACAAAGCCAGTGCTAAACTGCACAACACAGGGATTAATACAAAACCCCACAGCCAATATTTCAGTTGCATCGGCGCAACTTGCTGTGTTGTTAACTTCTGTTGAGCCATCAAAGCCAGCAGGATTAAGGTTGGAAACGATGCATGCCAGAAGACCCAGATCCAAACTGCACTTTGTGCTTCGGCATTGAGTAACCCCTTGGGGGCAAAGACTCCTGGAAACACTAAAAGCTGAACTGTAACTAAGGGGATAAGAAACAAATACGCACTGGCGACAAAACCTGCGAAAACCTGCCTATTACTGGCAAACTGCGACAGCAATAAATACGCGGTGATACTTTCGAGTAGCACTACTGCGGTGCCGTACACAGGTAAAAATGGGGCAATATCGGGTAAAGGTATTGAAATAAAAGGAGAGATCACAAGAGCTGATGTCAGCAGTAAGAGGGCGACAATCACTGCCGCATGTTTATGGGGGCGCTGCGATAAAAAAGGATAAATGTCTGGCACAACCACTCACTGCTTTATAATATTTATTTGTTGTCACTATAGAAAGTTATCGGCGTTTTGACCAGAGTAAACGCAGTGAAGCTGGTTCTATAAGCCTGCTCTTGTTTAACTATAAGCTTGTTTTTTGATTCTTTAACAAGGCCACAAAAATGACCATGGTCGTATCTTTTTACTGATGACTTAGGTTCGGCTTTTAAGCTTTCTAGGCCCCAAACTCAATCCTCCTTTGATTTGGCTATCACGCTGAGGGAATGCGATTTTTAAATCCTGCTCATTTGTACATCCTATGTTATGTTTTTGCTGGGCCGTGTCTTTGGCGGGGGTTCAATAAGTCTAATTACATAGCTTAATCACATAGCTTAATCACATAACAAAAAGGATGCATCGATGAACGATGAGCAATACGAGAAGGGGCTTGAGGTGCGTCGTGCTGTGATGGGCGATAGCTATGTGGATAAGGCGCTCAATAGTGCGACAGATTTTACGCAACCGCTGCAAGATTTAGTTACGGCGAATTGCTGGGGTGAGGTTTGGGTGCGTGATGCTATTTCAAGGCAAACGCGCAGTTTGATTACCATAGCAACGCTGGCGGCATTAAAGGCACCGACTGAGTTAAAGGGCCATGTGCGGGGCGCGCTAAACAATGGCTGCTTGGTTGAAGAGATCCAAGAAGTCTTACTGCATTGCACCGTTTACTGCGGTATGCCTGCGGGGATTGAAGCTTTTCGAGCGGCGAAAGAGGCGATTGAGGAGTGGCAAGCGCAAAAAAGTTAGTTCACTTGGTACTATTATTTTGAGCGTCAATGGCTTTGGGGTTTAGTTGCTGTGGGGTTTAGTTACTTTGCGGTTTAGTGGTTTTAACATTCGCTAGGGGAGCTGATTTACGCGCATTCCCCTAGCGCATGATGGCTACAAACTTGAATCGTCTGTGCTTATTTTTGCAGTTGGGCTTTTGCGGCTTCTACTTTTGAAAAATCCAAACCGAGTTCGAGCACGGCTTCTTTAATTAAAGCCGGATTCTGCATCACTAATCCCAGCAGTTGTTGTAATTTTTCGGCTGGGATACCTAATTGACCGAGCGTGCCCATCGCCATTAATGGATTGTCGGTTAATGTTTGAAATAGCTCGTTGATCTTAGCGTCACTGACCTTGTGTTCTTTTAAGATGGCAATAATGGGGTTCATTGCGTTACCTTGTTGATATGAAAGTTAAACAGGTGCCGATTTTATCACAGTTCTGCCAGAGTGGTTGACTCACACACGCGTACCCGTTGGATTTTGCCACGCTTTACCTATGCCATTAAGCGCATTAGATTTTATCATCCCTTAAAAATAGAAAGGAACTGTGTTTATGCTTGATGTTGTCGCGAACCAAGACAAAAGTATTGTGGTTAAACAGTTACGATACGGGCGTGATAATGAGGTGCTAGTCGTCGATGAGTGGCAACTGCACCCTGCTGAACATTGGGCGATTTTCGCGACCGACAGCTATTGTGGTTCCTTGCTCGGGCGAATATTAACCGGTGATATTCAGCCCGATGAAGGGACGATTGCTGGCCTGCCGCAACGTATCGGCTGGGTGTCACTTGGGTTGCAGCAAGCGTTGCTGGAGCGAGAGTTAGAAAAAGACGAATTGGATTACGGTTCGAGTGTCGAATCCTTAGTGTTGGAATGCTGCCAAGATGCCGCACAACTCGCGCCACTATTACAAAAGGTTGGGCTTGAGCCGCTGCGCCTGCGTGGTTTTCGGCAGTTATCTACGGGCGAAACGCGCCGAGTCATGCTGGCTCGTGCGCTGGCAATGTTACCGCAATTACTGATCTTAGATGACCCTTACGCTGGCCTCGATGTTGAACATCAGGCGAGTTTATCTGAGCTGCTGAGTGAAGTGGCCGAGCATACTCAGTTGCTGATCATTACCTCACGCCAAGAGGAATTGCCGCCGTGTATCAGCCATGTGGCGCTGTTTAATGGCGAGATGCTCAAATCGGGGCAGAGTGTGCACAAACTCAGCCCGTCGATGTCTATTGAGCAATGGCACAATCATCCTGTGATGGCGCAGTTGAATGCGTTATCGGCGCAGCGTAGTGATGAACTCTTGGCCTTGATGGAGCGGCAAAGGCACAACGCCGAGGCGTTTGATCCTCTGGTCGAGATTAAAAATGGCAAAGTGGAATATGTCAGTGGGCTGATTTTCAGTGGCGTTAATTGGCGCATCGAAGCAGGGCAACATTGGCAAGTTCGCGGCCCAAATGGCTGCGGCAAAAGCACTTTGCTGGGGCTGATTTTAGGCGACCATCCACAATGCTATAGCAATGACATCACGCTCTTTGGCCGACCTCGCGGAAGCGGCGAGAGTATTTGGCAGATTAAACAACGGATTGGCATAGTATCGTCGGCGCTGCACTTACAGTATCGCGTCAGTTGCTCGGCATTAGATGTGCTGCTTTCTGGCTTTTTTGACTCGATTGGTCTGTACCAGAAACCCACTAAACCTCAGCTAGATTTGGCAAAGGAATGGTTAGCCATTTTGCACATGACAGGGCTGGCAAGCATCAGCTTTAAGAAGCTCGATTATGGTCAGCAGCGGTTATTACTAATAGGTCGCGCCTTGATTAAACAGCCACTGTTACTGATTTTAGATGAGCCGTATCAGGGCTTAGATTTCATCAATCGCACCTTAGTGATGCGGGCGCTGGAGATGATAGCCGAACATCATCTGAGCCAATTGCTGTACGTGTCGCACCATAGGGAAGATGCCTTACCTGCGATTAAAAACTTTGTCGATTTTATCAAGCAAGATGACGGCTATTCGGTACAGGTGAACTACTGTGAGTCTGAGGATTAAACCCGTTTAAATCAGTAAATGCCACCTATCACAGCAGCTTAACGGCTGCTTATTTTTTTTTGAGAGTTTGTCATTATCCCTCGGCACTCCAACGCAGGTTAAAATTGACTTTACTGGGCGCTAGCCATTGAGTGTGTTAGTCACGCCAGACAGCCGTTCTGTTAATTAGTCATGCTTGATATAGGTAACTGTGAGCCGTCTTACAGTTTTGAATGTCGTTGGCGCGAATAATAGTTTCTGGCCTAGGCCAGAAACTCGTGACAGTTTTATGGTTCATCCACCGAACTTATTCATCAAGTCAGTTATCACTCTTGAGAATCCAAAGCTATGGACTCCCTTAGCTAGATGAGCCTTAGATGAGCTTTAGTTGAGCTTTAGTTGAGCCCGAGTGTTACTCGTAGTACCGAAGATGTGCACTAAGACCTAAAACACGATTTCAAGACATATAAGACGACTTAAAGATAAAACATTTATGCCAAGACCCAAAAAATGCCGTCAATTATCGAGCTGTGTGCCCTGTAGCCTATTTAAGCCTAATGGGATCCCTGCGGTTGAATTAACCCATATTCAATTAGAAGCCGATGAGTTTGAGGCCCTCGAACTGGGTGATGTGAAAAGATTAAGCCAGCTCGAAGCCGCAGCTTTGATGGGGATCTCTCGGCAAACCTTTGGTTACCTTCTCGCCAATGCCCGTAAAAAGGTGGCGACGGCCATTACTCAAGGTCAAGCCTTGAGACTGCCAACCCAAACAGACAAGGATTTATCATGATTATTGCCATGCCGATGAGCCGCGAACGCCTCGCCAGTCACTTTACTAAAGCCCTACAGATTGGTTTTTATAACGAACAGCTTCAGCTGATCAAGCTGGTCGATAACCCGGCAATTGAGGGTGACTGTAGTGCTAAAAAAGCCTTACTAGAGCTGATTATTCAACAGGGTACCAATATTGTACTTGTGCAGAATATCGGTGAGCGCATGTTAGGAAAGTTGCTCGATGCGGGGATTAGCGTGAGTAAAGGCAGTGTCAGTCAAACTGTGGCGACTTTGCTTGCACAAACAGCGGATTTGAATCTTAGGTTGACGGATGCATCCCAAGGTCGCGCTTCACTCAAACATGCGGCCAAGGGCGGATGTTGTCATTCTACAGGTGACGGCTGCGGTTGCAGCGGAAAAGCTAAAGCAGCATCTGGCTCAACACGTCTTATAAGCACGCCAGCAGCACAGGTTACACTCGATAAGTCAGTGCATTACGCTGGTTTTAGACCGCTGACACACAAGTCATCCCAGTGTTGACTCTGGATTATTCCGTCACGATTAAACCATAGGGGCGGGCAAGCGCCCCTCGAATATCCGCTAACGAAAACACCTTAGAAAACCGTCCAAAGGTTTTGCCATAGAACACACATTCCACCACCGGCAGAGTAAATACATTGTGGCTCGCCGCTATCTCAGCTTGGGTTTGGCAATCGATATAGGCCATCTGCATCAGCGGGAACGCTTGCGCTAACAGCTCCGCAATTCTCGGTTTGAGCGTTTGGCACACACCACAGTTTGGCGCGCCAAATAACAACAGCACCGCTGCGTGCTCGGTTAACATGGACTCCAGTATCTCTGGTGAGTCAATTTGCGTGATGATATCAGTGCGCATGCGTTGCCATTGGGAAGTTGCTATGGGTATGAATTCATGGGCTAGTTTGCGTATTTCTAGGGTTAAAGCCAGCCCATTTTTACCACGCTACTACCGATAAATTGACCAAGGTAGAATAAGCCAAATATGAGCAGCCCGATACTGGCAGCAATCACTCCGATTTGCTGCATGCCTGTCAGGCTATCTCGCCATTGTTTTAGATTATTTATCATTTCACTACTAGTGACCTGCTACCTGTTCAGGCTTAAGGTTATACGCGTGACTTTACATATGTCGCATTGCTAACTGCACCACTGACGCTCGCAGGGAATGCCATCATCGTCACCATCCATTTGAGTATTGGGGCAATTTTGGATATAGAAAGTCGCCTCAGCACAGGAACTCATGTGGCTGCAATGGGTTTTACCCGCTTCACATTGGAATCTTGGTGTTGCCGTTGCTTGTGTTCGCGCTTTAGTTTCATACATGGGCATTGGCTGAGTGTCATCATTTGTGATTACTGATGCTTCACTGAATACAGGGGCTTGATCTAATACAGGAGCTTCGTTGAATTCTTGGTATTGTTTAAAGCCAAAGATAACTATGGCCACGATGATTAGCAGCGGGATTATCGTATTAAAGGACGATTTTCGTGAGTTATGGTGATGCGCTTTGTCTTTGTCTTTGTTATTGAAGTTGAAGTTTTCATTGCGTGATTGGACATGAGAGTGGGAGCGCGGTGTTGCACTCGCTGCAACGACAGCGACGCCTTCAATTGAGGCGATAACCGCTTTTCTCTTGCCGTCATTTTGCACTTCCGTTTGATACAGAATGCTGTCGCCCACTATGGGTTTTCTCGCCATCTTTTTCAGCACTGAAATGTGAATAAACACATCTTGGGCTGCGTTTTTTTCAGGCTGAATAAAGCCAAATCCCTTTTCATCGTTCCAGCGTACCAGTACGCCTCTATCCATGAGCATTTTCTATGTCCTTAATTTAACCGCTTAATATTTTTAGTTATTGAATATCAATACTTACTTGAGTCGCTCCGATTTATCTTTTTTAAGGAGCAAACCGTACTTAGGTTGACGAATCGGCTATTCAATGTTGGATGCTAAGTTACTCAAGCAAAGGAAGTTTTGCAATTTTTTATCTTGAATTTGCTTATGTGTGACTCATTCGCATTGAGTGTATGGCGGTGGGGAAATGTGAGCACTTAGCAGAAACGGTTGGCATTTTTGTAAATTCAATACAAACAATAGATTGCATTAGTAATAAACAAAGTGATCAAAAAATGTGCACTAAAACTTGCAATCTTACTGTGTGCTACATAGTATTTGCTGTGTGGCGCACAGTGTGTGTGACACAGTGTTAAGGATAGGAATTCGACAATGACAAGTTCACAGCTAGTCAAAATGCGACTCGAGTTGCGCCGTGGGGTATTAGTGTTGGCGGTACTGGGATTATTAAAACAAGCCCACTATGGTTATTCGCTCCGCAAACAGTTGCAGGAAGGCGGTATCGATATTGACGAAGGGACTTTGTATCCCTTAGTGCGCCGCCTAGCCGATCAAGGATTGTTGGATAGTGAGTGGCGACAGGCCGAAGGGCGTGAGCGTCGTTATTACCAATTGTCATCATTGGGGGCTGAGTTGCTCAGTCAACTGACCGATGAATGGCAGCAACTTAATGGCGCCTTGGCTTTTTTACTGGAGCAAAGCGCTGACACTAATGGCTCAGATATGAAAAGCTCAGACGAGAGTGCAGAGGAGATTTGATATGGAATTAGTCGATCGCTATATCGCCGCGGTGCAGCGAGAATTGCCCGAGAACAAACGTCAGGAAATTGGCCGTGAATTAAAAGCTAATATCTGCGACCAATTGGATGCCCTATCTGAACAAGGTGAATTGACTGAAGCGCAAATTGTCGCGGTATTAAAGCAAATGGGTCATCCCTGTAAGGTTGCGCAGCAATTTGTTCCGGCAGTGCCTATTATTGCCTCTGAGGATATTCCGCTGTTTAAACATACCCTTTTCATGGTGTTGGGTGTCTTGTTTGTGTTGCAAGTGGTGGGCGGTACGACGCAATGGTTGGGCTCAACAGAGGGAAATCTATTCAGATTTATCCAGCATATCGTTAGTGGTTTTATCGGCGATGCCTGTCTAGCTATTACTGCAATTGGCTTGTCTTTTTGGAGCTTTTCGGCTCAAGGAAAACCGCTATCCGGCAGTAATTGCCAGAAATGGCAGCCGCAGAACCTACCAAAAGTCGGCCCAGGTTGGCAGCATATTAGTTTAAGTGATGTGTTTGCCGATCTGGCGACGTATCTCTTTCTCTTGCTGGTGATATGGTGTTCTGTGTGGATGAGTAGCGAGCAATTAGCCGCACGCACTGTGATTTTTAGTGCCAATGCTCAGCAATGGCTGCAATGGTTTAGCCCTATTATTCTGCTGTCTATGGGTAATAGTCTGTGGCAGTTACGCCGCCGAGTGTGGACCAGTGAATTGTTACTGGCAAATATGGGGATCAATCTTGCTTATGCCTCGTTCTTAGTCTTTCTGGCATTTAGTTCGCCACTATTACAAACCCAAGTACAGAGCCAAGGAACTGAATTACAGGGGATATTTACGTTACTGCAGCTAGATCAATGGCTCAGTTATAGTCTAGTGATTGCCGCTATGTTCCCCAGCTATGAGGTGATTCGTGATGGATTGCGTTGGCGTAAACTCGCTAGTCAGACTTAGACTGAGTTTTGTCGCTGAATCTTATTGATTTTTTTCATCGAATACATGGCCTGATCTGCATGATTGATCAGGCTTTTTGCATCTGTGCCGTTTTCTGGATAAAGCGCCAAACCGACGCTGACACCAATATGGATTTGATGACCATTGATAGTGTAGGGCGCGCAAATAGCTTGGGTTATCTTAGGGACCAGTTGGGCGATATTGTGGGTATTGGCAAGACGTTCCAGCAAGATCACAAACTCATCGCCGCCTAGGCGAGTGGTGGTATCCATTTGCCGAGTACTTGAGCGTAGCCGCATCGCAACTTCTTGCAGTAATTTGTCGCCCACATCATGACCAAACGAATCATTCACTGGCTTAAAATTATCTAAGTCTAAAAATAACACCGCAAAAATGCTTTGAGTGCGTTGCGCATGCACTATGGCTTGTTCAAGTTTAGTGTGAAATAACACGCGATTAGGCAGATTCGTCAAGGCGTCGTGGTGGGCGATATGACGCAGATATTCTTCCTCTGCCTTACGTTCGGCAATGTCGGTAATCACAATGACAAAATGAGTCAGGCGGTCATGCTCATTTCGCACTGTATTGATGCGTACACTCAGGGGTAGTAAGTCGCCTGATTTAACCGTTTTTAATAATTCTCCCTGCCATTGCTCGCCTTGCTGCAACAGATTTCGCATGGCTTGGCGGGCGTCATCGTTATTGTGTCCATCATTGAGGAAGTCGTTGGCATCGCCGTGTAAATCCTGTTGGGTAAAACCTGTAACATGGGTAAAGGCTTGATTAATAGAGATAATGCTTAGCAGGGGATCGGTGATCATTATGCCGTCTGTGCTGGCATTAAAAACGGTTGCCGCGAGTCTGAGTTTATCTTCGGCCTGCTTACTGGCGGTGAGGTCCATAAAGTAGGCTACGCCTTCATGTTTGCTGCCATTCAAAAAGCTCGCCGCTAGCATCACTGGCACTAAGACGCCATTCTTGCTGATAAGTTGTTTTTCATATTGCTGGCAGCGGCCAAACTGTTCTAACTCTGTAATCGCAATGGCATCACGTGTTTCATATTCAGGCGGGGTAATTGAGCGCCAGTTGATTAAGCCTGAAGTTAAATCCGCACGGTCAAAATTGAGCATCTGGAGAAAATGATCATTGGCATCATGTATGGTGCCATCGAGTTGCCATGAAATGATCCCGATAGTGTCGGAGTTTTTTAGGCTAGTGAAGCGAGATTCGCTTATCTGTAACAACCGCTCGGATCTGGCGATGTTACGAATGATCTGCCGACTGGCGAAGATCCCAATACTGATAAACAGCAATAGGGCACCAAGGCTAATTAACCAAGTCATTTGCTTGACCCAGCGCGCGCCTTCACTGAGCACAGCTGAAAATTCAATTTCTAGGCTGAGCAATTCTTCATTGGCATCAATCAATTGCTGGCGATATTGTGCGAGAACTTCGGGCCTAGCACCAAGCTGATTGATTTCAATGCGCATATTTTCGGCGAGTTGCACCACAAACTCGAAGCGTTGATCGGCTAAGCCCCACAACTGAATGGCTTGCTGCATGTAATGATTGGATTGAAAGTGTCGGAAAAACCAGATCATTGAGTCGGTATCCCGTTCGTCATTGAGGCCCTGAATAAAACCCTGTTTGGCGGCTTGTTCATCAATGGGTGTGGCGAGTAAGGCTTGTCTAGTTCGATGATCGCCTTCCATGACGCTCGTCGCGGCACGATAACGCTGAAAGTCCACATCATTTTGGGTGTGTGAATAGTGGGTGAGATAAAGAACCGCATCTTTTTGCGCCTTAGCCCATAAGCCTTCACCACGGACATAGGTGCGTACACCATCAAATATATTGCCTTGAATATACACAAGTGCGACGAGCGCGATGCAGATCCCTACGAACATGCTGATGATTAATAAAACCTTAGCAACGGTTGAACGAGTTCGTTGCCGTAACCTAGCGAAGGTGCGTGCGAACTGAGTCCCCATCCTTATGCTCCACGGCCAGCACAGCAATACCACTTCAGAGTGGGCAGCTTAGGGAGAAGGGGTAAATCGATTTGTCTGCAATTTTTGAGGACTATTTTGCTATTCATCTGTTCCTTAGGTTGATTGTTCCACATGCTAAATCTAAATACCGTTTGGTTGTGGGTCAGCCTCTTTGTTGGGCAATACACTGCCAGTTCATTCATGTACTGTCAGTTAAGCCATATATGTCAGCGACATACTTTAGATAACACTAAAACGCTTTGAAATTAAGTCAATGAAATAATTGAAACAAGATTGGCGATGCCGATTAAGTTATTGTGGGGCATCGCCATTATTCACTGCATCATTAAGTGATTTTGTTGCCTGCTGTTTATAGGTTTCAAATATGCCTTCTTGCTTCATCTGTTTTAACTCCCGAGCAAGATTAACGGCGAGTGCCGCGTGACGTTTATTCAAGTAACCATAGCTGGTGAGTTCTTCTAGGGTGGCAATCGCGCTGATCTCGCTACCTTGAAACTCTGGCGTTTGTAATAGATCCAATGAGCTTGCTTCCGTATCAATATAGATATCGATCCGGTCGCGGAGTATTTTACGAAAAGAGCTTACAGGGGATGAGGATTCAGTCAGGCGTTCCTTTGGAATGAGTCCTTTTAGCTTTTGTTCTGCGAGGAACACGCCTCGATAGTATTCGATCTTATATCGACTCTTTTGCAGTGCTTGCCAGTTAGTAATCTTGATGTTGGGATTATGTGCGAAGGCAATTAAACGGGTATCGACAACCGGTTCTTCGATGCGAATTAGGTTAGTAAATTTTTCACCATAATGAAATACGCGTCCCGGTTCACCATCCACTTTTCCTGAGTCAGCCATCATACTGGCGCGGACTGCGGGAACCACTTGATAGGAGAAGCCATAACCTAAGCGTTCAAAGGCTTGGGTGTATATCAGCTCAGCCCATTTAAAGTAGAAGTTGTGTTTGGGGTCCTCATAAAACGCCATGGTAATGATAGGTTTATCAGCAAGTGCCGCTGTGGTTTCTGCTGTGGATTTACTGGTCGCATGAACAGAGATACAAAAAAATAAGCCTATCAACACACTCCAAATGCGCATATTGCTCCGTCGCTGCATAACCAGTCCCTAACCGTGTTGAGTTAACTAGAGTATAGCTAGCCTGATAAATGGGTTCATTTTTATTCAAATTTAATCATCCGTTTCCATGAGCTCGTATCAATAGGATATTGAAATGTGATCTGCTGGCGGACATTTTGTCCTTTTGCTTTTAAAAATGTGCGATACAACACATAGAATTAATATTTGCCGGTATTTTGCTGGTTTTTTACTCATCAGAGTTTGAGCTTGATCGGCTTTTTCCGTGTGAATTAGGCGTTAAATCGGCGTCATCTATCACCTGTAGTAGGAAATAAGGGATGAAGTTGGGACGTGAACTACCAGGAATACGCTTATCAAAACTTTGGATATCAATGGCATGGTTATTACCCCTCTGTAGTTTATCCTGCGTGGTTATGGCTGATGCGGCGACTGACAATATTGAACGCTTTGAGGTGCGCGGCAGGCAGATTAATACCTTAGGCCATAGCACCTCGGCATCTGAGGGGATAGTCGGCGCGGCTGAAATTGAGAGTCGACCACTATTGCGCACGGGGGAAATCCTCGAATTTGTGCCAGGTATGATAGTCACTCAGCACAGCGGCTCGGGTAAGGCGAATCAGTATTTTCTACGCGGCTTTAACTTGGACCATGGCACTGACTTTAATACCCGCGTCGACGGTATGCCGGTGAATATGCGCACCCATGGGCATGGTCAAGGTTATACCGACCTTAACTTTTTGATCCCTGAACTTATCGGTGAGATCCGTTATGCCAAAGGGGCTTATTATCCTGAGGTGGCCGATTTTTCCGGTGCGGGTGCCGCCCAATTGCTGCTGGCTGATCAATTGCCCCACAACCAAGTAGGTGTGACTTTGGGGGAATATGGTTACCAGCGGCTGGTGGCGACGCAGGAGTTAAACACGGATATAGGGCGGTTTATTCTTGGCGGTGAAGTACAAGCCTATGATGGTCCGTGGACGGATATTGATGAGGATGTGAGTAAAGTCAGTTTGGTGGGGCGTTATTTAACTCGGCTCGGTGAGGGGGACTTGAGCGTGACTATGATGGCCTATGACAACAGCTGGAATTCGGCGGATCAGATCCCCGCCCGCGCGGTAGATTCTGGATTAATCGACTTTTACGGCTCGTTAGATACAGACGTCGGCGGTGATTCAAGCCGCTATAGCTTGTCAGCCAATTACGATGCGGGCGATTGGCAGGGAAATGTGTATGCCATTCGCTCGACCATGAATTTATTCTCTAATTTTACCTACTTCTTAAATGATCCCGTTAATGGCGATGAGTTTGAACAAGTCGATGAACGCACACTTTGGGGCGGCGATCTGAAACGTGACTGGCACACTTACCTTGGCGGCACTCAACTGAATTACAGTGTGGGCGGCGATGTGCGTTATGACGATATTGGCGCTGTGGGTTTGTATAACACTCAGGCGCGACAAAGGTTGAATACCGTCAGGCTTGATGAAGTGCAAGAGTTGTCGAGCGGCATATTTGGCAAAGTGGAGTGGCTGCCCGCAGAGCAATGGCGCTTCAACCTTGGGGTACGTTACGACTATTTCGATGTGCAGGTCGACAGTGATAATCCGCTGAACAGTGGTGATGCGTCCGATGGCATGTTCAGTCTTAAGGCGGGCGCTTCCTATTTATGGAGCGATAATCTTGAGTTGTATGTGAATGCCGGCCAAGGATTACATTCGAACGATGCCCGTGGTGCGACCATTAACGTCGATCCCGTGAGTGGCGATGAGGTCGATAAAGTCGATCTGCTCGTGCGCTCCAATGGCGGCGAGTTTGGGGTGAAATATTATGATAGGGACTTTATCAATTTCTCCGCCGCGCTTTGGTATCTGCAATTAGACTCAGAACTCGTGTTTGTCGGCGATGCAGGTAACACTGAACCGAGTCGCGCATCTGAGCGTTATGGCGCTGAATTAACGGCTTATTATTGGTTGAATGATGCCGTCAGTATCGATATGGAGTTGGCCTGGACCAATGCCAGATTCACTGAAAACGAGCTTGAAGAGGGCAAGTACATCGATGGTGCGGTTCCCTTTGTTGCCAGTGCGGGCATCACCTATCGACCCGACGGCGATGGTTTATATTCGAGTGTACGCGTGCGCCACCTTGGTGAGCGGGTGCTCGACAGTTTTAATGAGCACAAGGCCGATGCGACCACATTAGTTAACCTCGCGCTAGGATACGAGTTCCGCCGCTTCGACACTAAGCTTGAGCTACTCAATGTGTTCGATAGTAAAGATCACGACATTGATTACTTTTATGCCTCACGCTTACCCGGTGAAGCCGCCGAAGGGGTTGAAGATCAGCATTATCATCCCGTTGAGCCGCGTATGGTAAGAGTGAGCGTGAGTTACCATTTCTAAGATTACCCCTTCCTTTGATCAGTTTGGCCACCATGTTGGTGGTCAAACTTAACGTCTTGCATATTGTTAGTTGAAATAAATCTGACACTTAGCTGCAATAAAACCGCCATCCAAATCACGCCTATTCGTCACATAAATGCCTGAAAATCGGGTCGCCTCTACAGGGAATACCCTCATACACTCAATAATAAATCGGTGATGAACGTGATGAATATTAAACGGATCGCTGCAGCTATCTCCTGCAGCTTAATGACGGTTGTGGCTCATGCTGCAGTCCTGCCAGCAACACAAACAGACAGTCAGTGGTTTAAAGACAGTGCGGCAAACGTGGTGGCTAAAGCCCAAGTCGACACTAAAAAAACCGCTAAAAATGTGATTTTATTTGTCGGTGACGGCATGAGTATTTCGACGCTAACGGCAGCCCGTATTCTGCAAGGGCAGGATAAAGCTGACAACCAAGGCGGCGAAGAAAACTTCTTAAGTTTCGAACAGTTCCCCCACACGGCGTTAGTGAAAACCTATAACACTAACCAACAAACGCCAGATTCTGCGGGCACTATGACAGCCATGGCGACAGGCGTTAAAACCAAGGCGGGTATTATCTCTATTTCAGATACCAGCTTACGTGGTAACTGTTTGTCTTCAAAAGGCAATGAACTTGTTTCTCTGGTCGACCTTGCTAATGCCAAAGGGTTATCAACGGGCATAGTCACTACGGCGCGTTTAACCCACGCCACGCCAGCGGCAACCTATGCCAAATCACCTGAGCGCGATTGGGAAGGCGATTTCAACTTACCTGCCGAAGCGGTTGCGAACGGTTGTACCGACATCGCCAGCCAATTGGTGATGCGCGATGAAGCTAATTCGTTAACTGTGGCATTAGGTGGCGGCCGTAGCTACTTCCTACCCACAACTGTGACAGATGGCGAGAACAAAGCCGGTAAACGTAAAGATGGCAAAGATTTAACCAAAGCTTGGGTCGATAACTTCAGCAAATCTGCCTACGTGTGGGACAAAAAAGGCTTCGACGCCATTGATGCCGCCAACACAGATCATTTACTCGGCCTATTCAATCCATCACACATGGAATACGAAGCAGACCGCGCTGATGACGTAGGTGGTGAGCCATCACTAACTGAAATGACCGCCAAATCCCTCGACATATTGAAGAAGAACGATAAAGGCTACTTGCTGATCGTTGAATCTGGCCGTATCGACCATGGTCACCATGCGGGCAATGCGAGCCGTGCCCTGACCGATGCGGTTGAATTATCTAATGCAGTGAAAGCGGCAATGGATGCAACCAGCAGCGACGATACCTTGATCATGGTAACAGCGGATCACAGCCATGTGTTCACTATCGCAGGCTACCCAAAACGCGGTAACCCAATCTTAGGTTTAGTGCATAACGTCGATGGCACATTAGCGACAGCGAATGACAACAAGCCTTATACCACGCTGGCTTATACCAACGGCCCTGGTGCTGTGGTGGGTGTGCGTGACGACTTAACCTCAGTCGATACGCAAGATAAAGATTTTATGCAACAAGCGCTTATCCCAATGGAAAGTGAGACTCACGCCGGTGAAGACATCAGCTTACATGCCAGAGGTCCAGGTTCTAATCTGGTTCAGGGCGTGATTGAGCAGAACGTGATCTTCCACATTATCAACCAAGCGCAGCAGCTTGGCGGCACTAAGTACTAATCACGGATTAGTTACTGAGTCCTCACTTTTGGAGCAAAAAATGAATAAGAAATTACTAGTAGTCGCGATTTCAGCCATGCTGGGTTTAGCCGCATGCGGTAGCGATGGTGATAACGGTACCGCGGGAACACCGGGTAGCAATGGATCAAATGGGTCTAACGGTAGCAATGGCAAAGATTGGACTGCTGTGAATCAGTGGTATGTCGATGCACAAGCTCGCGTGACCAAAGCCGAAGGCTTAACGGTTAACAATGATGTTGGCGCCGCGAAAAACGTGATCCTGTTTGTGGGTGACGGTATGGGTGTATCAACCATTACTGCTGCACGTATTTTAGAAGGCCAGCTAAAAGGTAAAACGGGTGAAGAAAACTCGTTATCTTTCGAAACTCTGCCGTATGTGGGTCTTTCTAAAACCTATAACGTCGACGGCCAAACGCCGGATTCTGCAGGCACTATGTCAGCGATGATGACAGGTGTAAAAACCGACGTGGGCGTGATTTCACAAGCTGAAGGCGTAGTTCGTGCTAACTGTGCTTCGACTAAAGATCAAAATCTCGTGACATCACTTGAGCTTGCCGCAATGGCGGGAATGGCAACGGGTGTGGTAACGACTGCGCGTTTAACCCACGCAACTCCTGCGGCGACTTACGCCCATGTGCCGGAGCGTGATTGGGAAGCCGATTCAAACCTACCTGCAGAAGCTGTGACTAACGGCTGTAAAGATATCGCCGCGCAAATGCTCGACTTTAACTACGGCAGCGGTCTTAACGTGATGATGGGTGGCGGTCGCCGCGCCTTTATTCCTAAGACGACCGTAGATCCAGAAGGTAAAGCCGGTAAGCGTAACGATGGTCGCGATCTCACAGCTGAGTGGATGAGCAAATACACTAACGCCGCTTACGTGCAAGACAGGGACGGTTTCCTCAGTGTGGATGCAGCAAGCACAGATCATTTGCTTGGCCTATTCAACTCATCGCACATGGAATACGACTACGATCGTAAAGAAGCCGGCGTGACTGGCGAGCCATCACTGGCGGAAATGACGGCTAAGTCGATTGATATTCTGAAGAAAAACTCAAAAGGCTTCGTGCTGATTGTTGAAGCTGGCCGTATCGACCATGCTCACCATGCGGGTAATGCAGCGCGTGCGCTGTATGACACAGTGGCATTGTCTGAAGCGGTGCGTGTGGCGATGGAAAAAACCTCGGCAAGCGATACCTTGTTAATGGTCACTGCGGATCACAGCCATGTGTTCACCATTGCAGGTTATCCAACTCGCGGTAACCCTATCCTAGGTTTAGTGAAGTCGAACGACGCCAACGGCGTTGCTGAAGTGACTAACTCTACCGATGCTAACGGTTTGCCATATACCACCGTCGGTTACGCTAACGGCATGGGCTATGCGTCATTAGCAACAGGTGGCGATGAGCGTTACAACTTCCCAGTGGACGCAGGCCGTAAGGACTTGAACTTTGTTGATACCCAAAGTGCCGGATTCCATCAAGAAGCCCTAGTGCCATTAAGCGATGAGACCCATGCTGGGGAAGACGTGGCGATTTTCGCCCGCGGCCCAAGTTCGGATCTTATCCAAGGTACGGTTGAGCAGAACCACATTTTCCACGTGATGAACCGCGCGGCAAATTTAGTGGCTAAAGCTGAAGCGGCTGCGGTTAAGTAAGCCCTGCTTAGTCTCTGCATAAGTGAAGTAAGAAATAGTGCAGTAAGACATAGTGCAGTAGCAGTAATAGTTAAGTAAAAGCAGTGCCGATGGATGGCATACGTCATCCATCGGCCTTTAGCCTAACGATTTAACATACCAAAGCGTTTACAAAAGCTTAAGTGTTTACCCTGTTCAGCAAGTGAGAAGTCTAATGAAAAACCGTCTATTGGCTCTAATGTTATCCAGCTTAGTTCTGCCAAATGTTGCTATGGCAGCGCAAGAGGCTCAGTGTCCAACGCTACAAGCCGAGCATTTAAAGGCTCAATATCAAGTGACCAATGGCAAGGGCCAGCAATGGCAAATGACCCTCATCCGTAATGGACAAGACTTTATTATTCAGCGTGATGGATCAACATTTGAAGAATGGTCGAGCAATGGTGAGTACGTGCGTTATTTCCCCGCTGAAAAACGTTCTGTGACTTACCGCAAAGGTGATTTGCGTGCACTCAACATTCAACACGATCGCGACCAGTTGTACCATGTCGTATCGCCAGCATTGCCGACACACATGGCCAAGACACAAGCTAAGCAAGAGGCGTGTTTTGCGACTCAAGGCTTTGAAGGTAAGGTTAACGGTTTAGAGAGTGAGCTTGTTTGGATTGATGCCATCGGCCTGCCCGCTGAGTTTATCTTAGGTCAATCTCAACCGAATCTAGCGTACAAGCTGGTGGGCGTAGAGCCATTTGATAGCGATGCGTTTGTGGTATTAACCCAAGATTATCAAGATATTGATTTTGCCGATGTCGGCGACAGTGAGTCTGATCCTTTTATCGCTAAGATGATCAACCAAGGCTTTATTGAACATGGCGGCAGCGGTTTTTACAACAGCGAAGGCCAATCGATTGAAGCCCAAGGCGGACACGGCAGCCATTCGCATTAATCGATTTAATCGATATTAAGTGTAAGTGATACTGACGAGCTTAGCGCTGAGTAGAACTTATAACGTAAGCCAGTCCGTATGTATAAGCGCCCACAGAGTTGGGCGTTTTTGCTTTTATTCGGCGCTAATGTAAATGCCCATTCATGCGCTAGTTAATGCGCTAATCTATGCGCCAATCTATGCGCACATTTCATCAAACGATATGGCTGCAATAATTTACTATTGCCGCGCTGACGATGAAGGCTAGAATGAACCCTAGTGGATTTGAGTTCTCCCAGTTTTGCAACTGATGTAATAGGTAATAGCCGCGAGCGATGAGTACAGCAAAACCCGTTGAAAACATTAACTATTGGCGTCATCCCAGCTTATCAGGCATAGAACTGAGTCAGGCGGAATTCACTCATTTCAGCTTTGATAAACATGTGCATCTGGATTACCACTTAGGTGTGGTCACCCAAGGTGCGCAGCAGTTTGTGAATAAGGGCAGCAGTTATCAACTCGGTCAGCACAGTCTATCGACCTTAAATCCAGACGAAACCCATGATGGCCAGAGCCGCGATGCCGACGGTTATCGGGTGAAAGTCATGTCTATCCCCGTGGAATACATGAATGAAGTCAGCCAAGAACTGGGGTTGAAGGAGCACTTTTTCAGCGCGCCTATGGTGGATGACCCAACGCTTTATCAATATTTTATTCAGCTACACGAACTATTAATCCAAGGCCAATGCAGTGCGCTCGCGGGCGAGTCCCACCTACTGAACTTTATTCATCTGCTGCTGGAGCGTTACCCCAGCGGCGTTTCATCTTGCATCTCTAAACTGAATCAACCGCAGGGGTTATCTAAGTTGCAGGTGAGCTTAGTGAAACAGCGAATTCACGATGAGCCTTGGCATAATACTCAGCTTGAAACCTTAGCCAATGAAGTGAGCTTAAGTAAGTTTCAGTTTTTACGGCAATTTAAACAGGCGACAGGGATGACACCCCATGCTTATCTCAAGCGGGTGCGTTTAGAGTTAGCGAAAAAATCCTTAAGTCATGGCGCTCTAGTGGCGGATGTGGCGCAGCAATTCGGATTTTTTGACCAGAGCCATTTAAATAAAGCCTTTAAGCAGGCATTCCTATTATCGCCAGTGCAATTTCAGCGACGTATGCTCTAGTTTCCCCCGTCTTTCGATGATTGATTCGAATAAAACAGAATTGTGCAATTTATTACAATTCAGCCCTGCGATAAATGGCCATACTGACAGCCTCAGTTATCGTTCATCACTTTTTTGCGGAGCCGCATCTCTATGGATTTATCTTTATTACTCACCTTGGCCGTGATCCACTCGGTTGCCTTGATAAGCCCCGGACCCGATTTCGCTATTATGGTGAAGATTGCTACTCAGCAGTCCAGAAGCACGGCGATTGCCGCAGCCGTGGGGATTTCAATAGCCATTTTAGCCCACACGATTTTAAGTCTGACTGGCGTGAGTCTGCTTATTAAGAGTTCACTCACTCTGTATCTATTAGTGCAAATTGTGGGTGCGTCTTACTTAGCTTGGATGGGGTTTGGTGCCCTGCGTGCAGGCCTTGCGATACTGGCTAAACGTAAAGCGAGTGCCAGTACAAATGCTGGGACAAATGTTGATGCTATTTCTGCTGACGTTGAAGGCACTGCGTCTATTGCTGGTGGCTTAGGTGGCGCTATGTCGCGCAGGCAAGGTTTTTTGACTGGGCTTTATACCAATCTATTGAATCCCAAAGCATTGGTGTTTTTCTTAACCCTGTTTTCTGCCTTGATTACCCCAAGCGTCACCACGAGCACTAAAATCGCTTCCGCTGTCTTGTTGTTATCGCTGTCGCTGGCATGGTTTGGCTTTTTGGCGGTGATGTTATCTAAGGCGCAGGTGCAACTTAAATTGCAGCGACTGACACCGATTATCGATGCAATTATTGGTGTCATCTTTATGTCAGTCGCGCTGGCGATTTACGCTAACCTGTTGCTCACGGCTTAGTGAGGAGTTGCGTCAATCAGCTTAGGTTTTAGTCCTGTGCATTTATGTTATTCTTGGCCTTTGGTCTCAGTAGAGACGTTTGGATGTAAGGGATAAAGATGTCACTCGCCTCACCATTAAAGGCAATAAAATTAGCAGTTTTCGGCCAAGCTAAACTAATGCAAATCGCGTGTTATGCCGCCTTGATATTTGGTGCTATGGGTTTGAGTAGCACAGTGAATGCCGCCGATGAGGCATTGCCAAAGGAATATATTCCTCTGGTGCAAGGGCTTATCGATGCGGCTAAGGCGAACGATCCAGAAGCCATTGCTAAGCGAGTGGCTTACCCTCTTAAACGTGAATATCCGATCCTTGCGATTCAAAATATGCAAGAAATGAGCGCACGTTTCAACCAAGTCTTCGATTCACAACTGCTTGAGCAGATTGCTAATTCTAAGGTTGAAGCCGATTGGCAGACTATGGGCTGGCGCGGCATTATGCTCGGCAGCGGTGAAGTGTGGCTGGATTTAAATGGCAAGATCATTGCCATTAACTACCAAACACCTGCAGCGGCAAAACTGAAAGCTGAGCTGATCGCTAAGCAAAAAACGGGATTACATGCGAGCGTGAGTGAGTTCGTGAGCCCAGAATTAACTTGGGAAACCGCTAAGTTTACTATTCGTGTCGATAATATGGGGAACAGCCAATACCGTTATGCCGCTTGGGCAAAGGGTAAGTCATTGAGCGAAAAGCCAGATCTAGTGCTGAATAAAGGCAAACTCGTATTCGACGGTAGTGGTGGTAATCATTCATTCCAATTTCGCAGCGGCCCATACCAGTATCATTGTTATGTCACCGTCTTAGGCACCACCGATAGCCCTCCAGGCGAGCTAGTGGTGTTTAAAAATGACAAAGAAATACTAAAACAAGCCGTCATCAAAGCAGACTAGTCTCGTTTCCCTATCCCTATGAGTGAGATTTAAAGCAGCGACCATATGTTGATGGTCGCTGCTTTAGTCATCTATGTTTTAGAAAGTCACTGGTGCAACAATGCCAATCCTCTCTAACCTTCTAGCTGTTCCTTCAGCTAAAAACTACTGTTCCAAAGCAAGATAATTGTATCGTCAGATGTGCAGTATTTATTGTCATTGTTTCCCCAGTGACTCGCCGGCTATTTCTTTTAAAAGAAGCATCCATGAGATCTCTTCTAAAACATGGTTTAGAAGGTCACTGGTGCAACAATGCCAATTCTAGATAAGTTCTCAGTATCGGAGTCTGTCTTAAAAAACTCTGTCCCCATGTCGAGTTAGCAAAAAAAATTGTTCAACAATATTCTGACCTCATTACCCAACATCTTCCCATAAATGCTCTGCTATCAGCGGCTCTCTCAGAGCAGAATATAAAAATGGACTTTATATGGTCGTACAAGTATCAACCTGATTAAGATAGTTCTCATTCCAACATTTGTGTACGTTATCTCACTTTGATGAGTTTAATCTGATATAAAATCAAATTATTACAAGTCGTCAGATTTATATAGTAGGATTGGGAGTCCGAGCAAATGCATTTTGCGAGATAATACATTCAATGAAAATTTTTATTGAATGAAAGCTGCTAGTTAATTTCGCGCGTTTTTACTGTTTTAGTAACATTAATGAGCATGCACACTCTTCAATTATTATGCCTACAGAGGCCATATGGATACATTTACACTGATTAGTAAACTCGTGGAAAATTTAGCATGGCCAGTATCAATCTGTATTTTAGTCTTTATGCTAAAAGCAGATATTGGTAAAACGCTAAATAACATACGAAAACTCAAGCATAAAGATACAGAAATAGACTTTGGAAAAGAGCTAAAAGATACTGCAATAGTTGCATCTCAAACTGTTGGGTTACCGAAAAGTGATAGCTTTGATTATGGCAGTAGTGAATTAGCTTTATTGTCTCCGAGAGGTGCAGTTATAGAGTCTTGGCTTAGTGTAGAAAAAGAATTACATAAATTTGCCCTGAGGAATGGAATTGAAGTCGATCCTAAAAAGCCATTCAGAATTCAAGACATCAAGATGCACAATCTTGATTACAATGCTTTGGGTAAGGGAACTATAACAATCCTCGAAAGTTTAAGGCGTTTACGAAATGAGGCTGTTCATCTTCAAGACTCTAATATTAGCCCCGAATCTGCCAAAGAATATCAATTACTATCTAAACGGGTGATTCAAGCGTTACAGCAGGCATAATAAGAAATAGTTGGCTTTGTTTTTTTTATCAGATTTTTTGGCAACTTTTTACCGCTTAATACTGAGTTACCTATAGATTTCTTCATTATTGGAGCTGTTTATCTTGTAAAAAACTAGCGCACTACTCGCCTAAATTTTAGTTATAACATTCTGTGGAAATAACAATTCACCTAGCATTATTCAGTCGATTTTTTATTCGTGAGATAAAAAGAGCATTAAGGATGAACTTAATGCTCTTTTTTATGGATAAATTCCTGCTCAAACTCTTGTGCGGTAATGGGTTTACCGTAGAGGTAGCCTTGGCCTAAGTCGCATTCCTCGTGGCGAATAAAGGCGTCTTGTTCTAGGGTTTCCACGCCTTCGGCGATCACGGCTAAGTCCAGTTTCTTGCCTATGGCTATAATCGCTTTAGTGAGTTCCCTATCTTGTTCGTTTTCTTCTAGTTTACTGATAAAGCAGCGATCGATTTTTAAGGTATCGAAAGAATATTTTTGTAGGTAACTTAGGGATGAATAGCCTGTACCAAAGTCATCTAGCGAGATGCGGATCCCGAGTTCCTGCAGCTTTTGGATGGCGTTGTGGGCGATATGCTCGTCCTGCATCAACATGCCTTCGGTGATTTCAAGCTCTAGGGCGGTCGGTGGCAATTGATAGAGGGTGAGTAAGTCAGCTATGTGCTCGCTAAAACGGGGATTGCGCATTTGCAAAGGGGAGATGTTGATGGCGATTTTAAACTCCTGGTCTAGCTCGCGACACCATTTAGCCGCCTGAGCTAGGGCGGTATGCAATACAAAATTGCCAATATCAATAATCTGGCCATTACGTTCAGCCAAGGCGATAAATCTGTCTGGGGCGACATTACCAAGGATCGGATTGTACCAGCGCAGCAGGGCTTCGGCACCTATCACTTTTTGAGTTTTTAAGTTTATAAAGGGTTGGTAATGAAGGCTTAACTCGTTTTTGTTCAATGCATCGACTAAGTGAGATTCCAGTTGATAGCGTAGATTCAAAGCCGCTTGAGTATCTTGATTAAAGAAGCTGTGAGTTGAGCCATCGGCTTTGCTGATCGTCATCGCAGCCCCTGCTTTTTGCAGCAAAATGGCGGCATCTATGCCATCGATGGGCGCTTGAGCGATACCCATGCTCGAGGGAATCGTGATCACAAAATCTGCCACGCCAAAGGGGGTATTACAGCAGTTAAGTACTTTATTGATGAGTTTATTGGTTTCGTTATTCGAAGGTTTATGGGCTTGAATAATCACAAACTCGGCGCCGGCAATACGGGCGATGAAGGTATTTTCATCGGCATAGTGTTGTAAACGGTGGCTGAGGATGGTGAGAATTTTATCACCAATCAGATAGCCATAACTGTCGTTAATGGATTTGAAATTGCGCAGCCCCAGATAGAGTACTGAAATCTTTTCCTTGCGATTCACTTCTTCGAGCATAGTTGAAAGGCTATTAATCAAATTGATGCGATTCGGTAATCCCGTCAGTGGATCATAGCTTTTATGGTATTCCAGTGAGGTTTCGGTGGAGGTCCGATTTTCGATTTCTTTGATGAGTTTGCTACTGAGTTCGGCGAGTTCATGGGTACGTTGTTGCACTTTTTGCTCTAACTCTTGGTTATGCAGTTGCAGCTTTGCCTGTTGATAGAGAGTGACTAGGTTGGCTTCGATACCATTTTGAAACCGAGCGAGTAAGCTGCGAAACGATTGGCTGTAATTATGCTCTTTGCTATCGAGCATGCAGATAGTGCCAAAGGCGCTGTTATCGGGCCAACGTAAAGGCAAGCCACAGTAGGCAATCATGCCGAGTTTAATATCCGGATTTTTATCCCAGTTTTTATCTTTTAGGGCATTAGGAATGTGGAGTTCCTTGCCTGCTTTAATCACAGTCTCGCAGTAAAGTCCGTGGCCTAAACTGTCTTTGTCGTGTTTTTTATAGGGATTCCCCTGAGTGCGGCTCGAGGTAAACACTTCTATATCGGTTTGATGGACACGCATGATCAACGCGGCAGGAGTGTCGACCAATTCAGAGAGCAAATCTAAGGTTTGTTGCCAGTTATCAACCATGACTTGGGGAACCATGATTTTGTCTGTGTCGATAGCAATGTCGGCGAATAAACGATCTTTTTGAGACTGATTAATGGCGAAATTGTATGGCATGAATGCTCAGTCCTAGAGGCGCGATATTATTTATAAACTATAGTCTTTTTACTCATGTTGTGAGTTTTTTTGCAGAAATTTACTTGTATTGAGATGTAAGTTTTTTGTTAGCATCGTACGATTGTGTTTCTTAAGTTTTAGATAAGAATTCAGCGCTACGCTAACAAAAGATATTCTAGTCAGTGGATTTATGCGTGGGTAACTATTTGAAAGATAATGTTAGGATGACATTTATCGATTTTGCCAAAGGGCATCTAATCGCGCCACTATTAGTGTTTGCGGCGATCATCATTGGGCTTGAATGGACTCACGCTGATATGAAAGTGGCGACCTTGTTATTTCATTGGCAGGGTGGCGTCGACTCTTGGCCATTAAGAGGCCATTGGCTGACTGAAAATGTATTGCACGTTGCTGGGCGTAACTTTGTTATCTTGCTGGCGGTGAGCGTTGTAGTCGGCATTGCCTTTAGTTTTCGAAGCGACAGGGTTAAGCCGTACCGCAAAGGGTTGATTTATCTATTTTGTAGCGTATTGGCCAGTGTGTTACTGGTACGCATTGGCAAGAGCGTTACTCACATGACTTGCCCCTGGGATGTGATTGAGTTTGGCGGCCATATGCTGCATTCATCCTTGTTTGCCCGTTTACCCCAAGGCGCTGAATTTGGCCAATGTTTCCCTGGCGGCCATGCCAGCGGCGGGTTTGCCTGGGTTGCCTTATATTACGTGCTGCGTGAGTATCGTCCGCATTTAGCTAAGTTTGGTTTGATTTTTGGAGTGGGTTTGGGACTCGTGTTTGGTATCGGCCAAGAGTTACGTGGCGCCCATTTTTTGAGCCATGACTTATGGAGTTTAGCCATAGCATGGACGTCGGCGAGCCTGCTTTACTATGGTTTTTTCCTGCGTCCAGCGGGGTTAAAAAAAGCTAAATTTGCCGATGTTAGCCAAAGGGTAAACGTTAAATCCACTGCTGGATTGCCGCAAAAATAGCGGACTGTGGAGCTGACTAATTTATACCACTCATCTATACCACGAATTTATGCTATTAATTTAAAGCTACCAACCTATGTGATTGACCTAAGCACTGAGTCCAATTGGGCTCAGTGTTTTTTTATGGCTTAGAATCTTAATTCGAAGCGCATATCGGGTCTGCGTAGGCGAGATCTTTCATCTAACAGTTGGTTCTTCTCATTGAGTAGGCTGTTTTTCTGTTTCAATAAGTCGGCCTTATCGGTGAGATTATTGATCTTGCCATCAAGACTGCTTATCTCTCTATCGATGGCATTTAAGCGATCGGCTATTTCAGCTAAGCGTTTGTTAGTTAGATATTGTTGATGGCCCTGATTATAACGTTCAACGAAGGCGTTATTGCTGCAAACCCCATAGTAGCTTTCTCCCGCTAAGCCAACGCGATAGCCATTTTCGGGAAGACAGTAACTGGCTAACCCTTGCTGGTATCCTTGTTTCCACTGTGCGGTATCGACGCTGAGATTAAATTCTCGGCAATCTTTTTGATATTGATTCAATTGCCCTGCGCTCGTCCCACGGTTGCCATCGGCTAGTCCTAGGGCAAACCAATCACTATTGGCGCATTCTTCAATCGATAAGCTGCTGCATTGAGTGAGCGATAGGACCGAAAGGGCGAGGAAAAGGCTGGGATAATGCATGGACAAGTTCTCTATATGTTGTGGCGTTTAGGATAAAGGCTCTTCTGGGGGAGATCTAGTTTTATATACCGCCGATGATTCTGTCTTAGATGCGCTTTTTTGGGCAAAATCCATCACAGTTTAACGGATGGATGCATGATAACCGGCTGATATTATGTTAGTTTGCGATTAACACTTTCATGTCTGCTTTGGGGTTAGCTATGATTTCACCCGTTTCATCGGCGCATTCTGCTTCATTACCGACGGCCAAATCGGTTCATCAACCCAGCGAGATTGCAGAGCCAAGTGGACTGAAATCCTTTACCTATGGCGCTTTAGGATTGGCGGCTCCCAAAGCTGAGCCCAGTTCCGATGTTGCTGCGATGAGCAAAACTGAGGCGCCTACTCCCGATACAGTCCCAAATGACACTAACGATTCGAACGATACTTATTACAGCGCTGGCCAAATATTGAAAGCGGCGGCGACCGTGGGGAGTGTGATTGCCTTATTTGTGTGAGTTAAGTTTCTGTGTAAACCTGCTTGGACATCTATTTGAGCGGTCTTGAATTTAAATGTTCGCTGCAGGATAGTGGCTGTGGTTTTACCTCTTGCTTTATAAAGGTTGGCGGAAAAGAATATTCTTTTAGTTTAAGCTTCATTTTCAGTCTCTTTCTTTGCCAAAGTCCTCAGTAAATCTGGTATTGTGTTTAACACGCAAGTGCATTAGTTTTTACTTAAAATTCGTTTAATAATCCTGAACTATATTCATCAAACTTCCGCTGGAGACCGCTTTTGTATGAAGATTTGCCCGCAGTATTCCATATCATGCCTAAGTAAGGTATAAGGGCGCTATGAAAACTCCGAAACGAATCCAACCCCTGGTTGATGAAGGACTGGTCGATGAGGTCATTAGCCAGTTAATGAGCGGTAAAGAAGCGACTGTGTACGTTGTACGCAGTGGTGATGATATCCGCTGTGCCAAAGTCTATAAAGAAGCGGACAAGCGCAGTTTTAAGCAAGCTGTGTTGTATCAAGAAGGCCGAAAAGTCCGCAATAGCCGTCGTGCGCGTGCGATGGAGAAAGGGTCTAAATTTGGCCGCGATCAGCAGGAAGAAGCTTGGCAAAATGCCGAAGTTGAAGCACTTTATCGTTTAGCAAATGCAGGTGTGCGCGTACCAACACCCTATGGTTGTTTCGATGGCGTGTTGCTGATGGAGTTAGTGACAGATGCCGAGGGCAATGTCGCTCCGAGATTGAACGATGTCAGTATGTCGGCAGAAAAAGCCCTGAACGATCATGCGTTGGTGATGACCTATGTCAAACGTATGCTCTGTGCGGGTTTAGTGCACGGTGACTTGTCTGAGTTTAACGTGTTAGTCGATAGTGAAGGGCCAGTGATTATCGACTTGCCTCAGGCGGTCGATGCCGCGGCGAATAACCATGCCAAATGGATGTTAGCGCGTGATGTGAATAACATGACCCAATACTATGGCTTGTATGCTCCTGAGCTGTTGAAAACACAATATGCCAAAGAGATTTGGGCCCTGTTTGAAGCGGGTGAATTGAAGCCTGAAACGCCATTAACCGGTGAGTTTACCGAAGTGTTGGTCGAAGCCGATGTCAGTGCCGTGTTAGAGGAAATTCAAGCGGCTTTTGAAGAGGCGCAAGAGCGTAAGCAAAGGATCCAAGAGGCAAACGAAGAAGACTATTAATCGTCAGTCGTTTTTCGCCCATAAAAAAGACGCTCAAAGTAGCGTCTTTTTTATGCTAAAAATTAAGTGTCACTATTATTTTTATTGTTGATTTTATTATTGTTATTTAATTTTTGGCGTTAGCCAATCCTTGGCTTAATCCCCAATAGAAGCTGG